>DUAG01000018.1 GCA_012960925.1 Candidatus Manganitrophaceae bacterium | reverse complement strand
GATGGGAGGTGGAAGCAGCACGAGCGCCAAAACACACAGTGGAAACTATTAGAAACCTCAGATTTTTCGGGCTCAGGGCCAGAAGGGGAGTTGAAAACAGCACGAGCGATAAATCACTAGAAACCACTAGAAACCTCAGATTTTTCGGGCTCAGGGTCGACAAGGTTTCTAGAGATTGACTCGTGTCAAGTTGTCCTCCAGCATGGTTCGCAATTGCAAGCCTCTCGGCGGTGCGCTTTGCACCCTTGCGCGGGCGTAACATGAGACATACAAGCATACGGAAATCAACTTTATTATTTTCCCCGCCTGGTCAATTGGTCAGGCCGAGAAAATAATTAGTATATTTTTTGGTGTCGAAATCCAGCTTTCAATTTGGGACAAGTACTTGACGCAAACAAGTCCGATTGGCCACAACCGTTTGGCTTCTCAAATCAAAGACTTGCAAACCCGAGACTGTTTGAACCCAGGCCCAAAGGTGAGTTGGAGGCACCACGAGCCAAAAAAGACCAGAAACCAATAGAAGCCTAGAACTTGTTGGGCCCAGGCCCAGAGGGGACTTGGAGGCAGCACGAGCGAAGAAGCGAAACCTTAAAAACCATTGGAAACCCTAAACATTTGGGACCCAGACCCAAGGGAGAGGACAACAGAAGACGAAGAGGCGAAGAAGGGAGAGATCGCGAGGAAGCAGACCACGACGTTGAAGAGAAGCGAGGCAGACCGGGCAGGCAAGGACAACAGAGGATGAGACAAGGTACAATTGCAGACAATTCCATTCCTTGAATCATACATGCACATTTTGCTTGCATCGCTCAGCAATAGCTAAGTATTCTGTATCCCATGTCGATTCACTCTGGACCAACCACGAAGGTGGTGTTGAAGGCGGCAGCACCAACGAAAGAAAATGACAGAAACCATAAGAAACTTGAGACTTTGGGGACGAGGGAGGTTGATGGCAGCACGAAAGGGCCCAAATTAAAACACAATCTTGAAATTTAGACTTATTTGATTCAAGGCCAGATGGGAGGTGGAAGCAGCACGAGCGCCAAAACACACAGTGGAAACTATTAGAAACCTCAGATTGTTCGGGCTCAGGGCCAGAAGGGGAGTTGAAAACAGCACGAGC
>DUAG01000017.1 GCA_012960925.1 Candidatus Manganitrophaceae bacterium | reverse complement strand
GGATTAATCCGACAGTATTTTCCCAAACACAGGGATCTGACTACCGTGACCAACACGGAAATCGAAAACGCCATGAATAAACTCAACCACCGCCCAAGAAAATCACTGGGACTTAGAACACCCTATGAGGTATTCTTTAAAACAAAGACTTCTTTAACCGTTGCACTTCAAACTTGAATCCACGATTACTCAGTTACAAGATCTAACTCTTTAGTTATATTCTCTATTTTACTGTACCTATTTATTTTTTTCTTTTCGAGACATTTCATGATTATTTGTTCCAGACGATCTGGCAGGGTCGGATTGGCCTCTTTGGGCGATACAGGCGGGGTGTGGAGGTGGTGGTAATAGATATCTCCCTTGGTAAAAGGAGGACGCCCCGTTACCATTCGATAAAAAGTGCAGCCGAGTGAGTAAATATCAGATTGCTGGTCCACTTTATTCCCCAGAATTTGTTCCGGGGACATATAAAGCGGGGTGCCTTTTACAGAGGTCTTATCCGCGGCATCATCTGTGATGAGCTTTGCCAAACCAAAATCCATGATTTTGACACCGTGATTGCGAATCAACATGATATTTGCGGGTTTAAGGTCACGGTGGACAACGTTTTCGCGATGGGCATAGGCGATTCCCGTACAGATGGACTTCATGATTCTGAGAGAGATGCGAACAGGGTGTAGCCTCTTTTCTAAAAACTTCTTCAAGGTGATTCCGTCGACGTATTCCATTGTAATGTAGATTTCGTCTCCATTTTTTCCGGTATCATAAAGTGTGACGATGCTAGGATGATTCAGGGCCGCCGCGATACGTGCCTCTTGAAGGAAGTTTTTTAGCATGGCTTTATTTTCTTTAATGGCGACTGGAAGGACCTTATATGCAACAATTCGCTTTAGAAGGGTGTCCTCGGCTTGATAAACAACACCCATTCCCCCTTGTCCTATCTTCTTGATTATTTTATATCGGATCGAGCTATCTGATGGGGAAGCGGTCTTCCTGGATAGATCTGATTCTTTATCTTTCAGGAGTGGTTTAGCTTTTTTTACTTCTCTTAAGACCTTCTTGAGGAGATCATTTCGCTGTTTGACGTCTTTATACTTAAGATCTTCAGCTAAAATATTTTCATAGACTGAAGCCGCCTCCTCAAATTTTTTATTTCCTTCATGTAGAATGGCGTACTGATAGTACAACTCTATATTATGAGGGGAGATTTTCCTCTGAGCGACGATCTTCTGCAGGCGTTCCGCCCCCGCTGATTCCATACCCCGTTCTTTTAGCAATTTTACCAGGATGATTGAAGCAGGATAATAATCTCCGGAATGCGAATCGACCTTTTGGAGGTAGGATATACATTGGTCCGATTCGCCCACTTCTTTCAAAAGCAGTGCGGCGGAATAGTAGTCTCCGAGTAGTTCATAGAGTTGAGAGGCACGTTTAAACATCTCAAGTTTTGTATAAAGCACTGCCGCTTCACGTAAATCACCTCCTTTTTCGAGCGACATTGCCGCGGATTCCCGATCTCCTGCCAAGTGAAACATTTCGGCAGAGCGATGGTAGTCTCCTCCGTTCATATACATCTTGCCCGCCCGCCCTTTTTCGCCGACCCGCTCATACATTTCACCGGCTTCAATCCAGTTTTCTCCCAACTCAAAAGCCTTTGCTGCAGACAGAAGATCTGAATCTTCCTGATATTGCTTTGCCATGATCCAATGGCTTCGTTTCTTGTCTCCTAATTCTTCAAAAAGCTTTGCTGCTTTTTTAAATGTACCAGCGGTTAGAAATAACTTGGCTGCCTTCTCTTTTTCTCCGGCCAGAACGGCCGCTTCAGCTGCCTGGTTCGGAAAGTCTGCGGCAGAAAAAATTTCCATCGCCTTAAGGTGGAGCCCAACCTTGAGATAGAGTTGGCCACTTTTGTATCCGGCCTGTAGTATCTGCTCCCGTTTGTCTGAAGGTTGCCCTGTATTTGCGATATTCTGTCTTAAAAAATGGGCCTCGTACTCTTCTGCGGCCTTGCCGTAGTCTCCAGACTGCTCATAGAGAGTGGCGGATTTCTCAATGTTTCCAAACTTCCGATAGACTTCTGCTGCTTCCCGATAACGCCTTCCTCTTTCGTACATTTCTGCTGCAAGGGTATTTTTTTTACATTGGAGGTAGGCCTTTGCCGCCTGCAGATATTTTCCTCCCTTCTGATACATGATTGCTGATTTCTCAATGTTACCCGTCAATTTATAAAATTGGGCGGCTTCTTCCCATTCTCTCAGGTGCTCAAAGATTCGGCCGATCTCTTGGAAGGCCCGCGCCTCCTTGTAAGCCCGAATGGCCTTGTCGTATTGGCCCGCATTTTCATAAAGTTCTCCGGCTCGAAAAGGATCTTGTGACCGTTCAGCCAGCATCGCCTCATTGATGGGATCAGGGATAATGGCCCGCCGCATAGCGAAATATTTTTTGGCAAGTTTGTAGCCCGAGACAATGAGAATCAAGAAGAAGACGTATCCGATGAGTGAGGTCGTTGAAAAGCTAGAGATGAATTGTTCGATAAACAGGACAGGGTTGTCCAGGAAGCGGGTAATCGTGTCGTTCCAGGATTTGTCGTTCATTCCTTGCAGACAACCCTGAGTCGGGTGTCTCCAATTTTGATGACATCCTCAAGGAGGAGCTGTTTTGTTGTGACGAGATGATCGTTAATCGTGACGCCGTTTGCGCTTTTACGATCAGAAATAACAAATCCTTCAGTCGTCCACTCTATGTCGGCATGATGCCGGGAGACCTGAGGGTCTTTAACCTGGATGTCTGTATTTCCACGACCGAGAGAGATGCGTCTGCCGGCGAGGTTATAAAAAGTGCCAGTCATTTTTCCTGAAATAATTTCTAGTCCCCAGTTATCTAGAGGCTCTTCATCTATTGAAAGGACCTGGTCGTCATCTTCCTCCATGCTGGCAGAGATATCACCATTGTCTGGAACAAGGGAGACAGGGTACGTAACATTCGATTCTCCGTTTCCATTGTCTGAAAAAACAAAGTAATGGAGGCCAATTTGTATCTTGTCCCCATGAGATAGTTTATGGCGCGCAATTCTGTTCTGATTGACGAATGTGCCATTACGACTTTCTTGGTCTTCAAGATAAAAACCATCCGCACAGCGTTCAATCGTGGCATGTTTTCTTGAAGAGGCGGGACTGTCTACCGTCCAATCGTTTTCGGGATCGCAGCCCAGGGTGAAAACTTCTTTGTCCAGGATCATTTCAATCGGCCGATTCCCCTCATTCTGCTTTTCTCCCTCAACAAGGATAAGCAATGGATGACTTCTCGACGGGTTCGCCGGTGATTCTTCTGGTTTTGAAAAGGCATCCCCAATCTCTTTTGAAGAAGAAAGTTCCAGGTCATAATAAAGGTTGAATGTCACAGGCTTTTCATTCGCAGAGTAAGTATATACCAAAAGTTGATCCTGGAGCTTTGTTTCTCCTCCAAGACCGCTTTTGTTTTCAAAGTAACCTTCTGATAAATTCCCTTTTATAAAATAGAAAAGCGATGTTTCAACCCCTTTTTTAAGGGATAAAACAGCATCTTGTTCCCGTGTCTGAAGATGTTTAAGAAGGTTTTCAATGTTGATCAGATCACTTCCTGCAAAAACATCCGGGTCTTTCTGGGCCAACACGAGAAGTGTTTTGAAAAAGATTGGACTGACCTTGTACAGGGCAAGGTTTCCCTGCAGGTTTGTACCCTCTCCGAGGAATTCTGAGATCGAATGGGGAGAGAAAGAGTTGTCTTTTAATGCATAGCAAAAACATGGCTCATCCTGGAGAATAAAGAGCAGGAGCGCGTGTTCATTTTCTTCACGTAGCAATACCGCCGTGATGAGTTCCTTTTTTGATTTTATCTCCTGAATGATTGCTCGGATATGCTCAGCGGAACACTGCGTTTCCGAAAGTTGTTCTTTTTGATGGGTAATCAGGTTTTTGATCATGATTTGACGAGGGTCGGGGTAAGTGTGAGCTGACCTTTAATAGTGTAGTTTATAAGCTATATGGTTGTCAAACGAGGTTCGGAAGGATGAAGCGACTTCCAATTTGAAAAACCTAGGAAGTCTTTGTTGGCGAGGTACTGTTGCCAGATGTTGTTGCGTTTAGGTAGCGCGCAGCTTTTTCCATGATTTGGCGTTCACTGTTATGTGTCAGCATTGCCAATGCCTTCTGAGATGCAACCCAGCGGGCCTCGTACACTTCAGAATCATGATCATTTTCGTTTCCGCGGAGGTATTCCATGAGATAGAAATGGACTGTTTTGAAGATCTTTGTATCTTCTTGTTTTGAATAAAACCAGTATTGTATCTGACCGATCTTTTCCAGGATACGACCGTCTGTTCCGGTTTCTTCTCTGACTTCCCGAAGGGCAGTCTCCTGCAAGGTTTCACCTTCCTCAACAGAGCCTTTTGGAAGACACCAGACCAGTTTTCCCCGCTGGTTATAATGGGAGATGAGAATAACCTGGAGATTATCCTCTTGACCCTTGTAGATAACCCCACCGGATGAGGTATGGTTTCTCGTCCTCATTGTGGATGGCTCATCAAAATGTATCCTCCCAGAGACTCTTGGTAATTCTAGCACCAATCAGAAAAAATAAACAGTTCTTTTTTGATTTACGGAGACGATTGAGGTGCCTCGGTATTGAAGAAGGGGGGGGCTCCTATGAACCTTCAATCCTGGAATGCTTGTTTCTCATCAGGAAATCGGTCAAAATAAGTGCCAACATTGCCTCGGCGATCGGGACCGCCCGGAGTCCGACACAGGGGTCATGCCGCCCCTTGGTAACTATTGTGGCAGGGCGGCCATGGACATCAATTGTGTCCTGTTCGGTCGCGATTGATGAAGTGGGTTTCAGGGCGAGACGGACTACAATATTGTCTCCGTTAGAAATTCCACCCAGTATACCGCCTGCGTTGTTCGAGCGAAATCCGGATGGGGTGATCGGATCACAATTCTCGCTTCCTCTCATTTCAACCACCTGGAATCCGGCGCCGATTTCAACTCCTTTCACCGCATTAATCGACATCATCCCTCCCGCGATGGCCGCATCGAGTTTGTCGAATACAGGTTCGCCAAAACCGGCGGGGACCCCTTTCGCGATTACCTCAATCCTGGCGCCGATCGAATCCTTCGCAGCCTGCGCTTCTTGAATGACCTGTTCTATTTCGGAGACCGCATCGGGGTCGGGACAAAAAAGGGCATTCCTCCGAATTTCGGCAAGATCAACACGCTTGATCTTTGCGGGTCCGACTTGAGTGAGATAACCGATAATCTCGATCCCTTCACCAGACAATATTTTTCGCGCAATGCCACCTGCAGCCACACGCGCGACCGTCTCCCGCGCAGAGGACCGTCCACCACCGCGATAATCTCGGAAACCGTATTTTTTGAAGTAGGTGTAATCGGCATGACCCGGTCTGAAGATATCTTTTATCTTGTCATAATCTTTTGAGCGCGTATCTTCGTTATGGATGATGAGGGCAATGGGGGTCCCGGTTGTTTTCCCCTCAAAGGTTCCTGAGAGAATCTTCACGATGTCGGACTCTTTCCGCTGTGTAACCAGGCGACCCTGTCCCGGTCTTCGTCGATCCAGGTCTTTCTGGAGATCCTCTTCGGTCAGGGGGAGACCGGCAGGACAGCCATCGACAATTGCACCCAATGCAATGCCATGGCTTTCACCAAAGCTGGTCATTCGAAAAATCTGGCCGAAACTATTTCCTGACATGAGGGTCCCGTATAATGCTTTTGTAGTTGAAAAATCTCCTCCTAGAAGGGCGAGGATTGTGCTTTCTGTCGTCTAGGCTGTTTGAAGACATTCCGTGCAGTGCTGTTTTCCCTCTTGATCTGAAAGAAGCGCAACATTGACATATTCGCCACAGGATCCACAAGGTTCTGCTTTGTACTTCCCCATGACTGGCGGGGCCGGAAGTGTGATATGCCGGATAGTAAAGAGATCGGATTCCGGCGCGGACATGATGGAATCAATTTTTTCTTCCGTGAGCCTCTGAAAGGCGGCCTTTTGCTCAGCGGTGGCAACAGGACCCTTTGCTTCTTTTTTTCTTTTTCGTAACTCTGTGTGATCAAAGGTATTCCAGTAACTGCAATAGAGACGAACTGCTTTCCCTGTTTTTGTATTCTGGAGCGTGTAAACGGGTTTTCCGAGGCGAGTCAATTGGAGGTTCCGCTTTCCAAAAGTACATCCGGTGACCTCCTGAATGGCATCGAGCGCACAGGTCTCGTTTCCAACAAGCGCAATGACCTCTTTCATGTTTTTTATCTCGTCTCTCATCTCCCGCATCAAGGCTTTTCCCACCCGATATCCAACCGCGATATCGAGACAAAGATGCCGATGAAAATCGACCACCTCTTTGAACTCAGGATCCATTCTTTCTCCTCTTCATGGTTAAAAGGACTTTGTGTCGTTCTTCGTTGCGCTGGATCATATCATATAACGAAAGGGATTTAAAACGCCCTCTTTAGAACTCCTGAATTCTGGAAAGAGGGAGTAAATATGGGAGATAAAGGGAGTATCCCTGTGCTATTATATGTCGCGGATTCAAGTAGTAAGTGCAACAAAAGGGTTTGAATTAAAAAACACCTGATTGGGTGTTTTGAAGTTCAATGT
>DUAG01000016.1 GCA_012960925.1 Candidatus Manganitrophaceae bacterium | reverse complement strand
TTACCGACCAGATCCAGAAAACATTTTTTGATGTAGTACACGGAGCTCATCCCAAATTTCAGGAATGGCTTAGCCCTGTATAGTCGGGTTTATTGACGTAAAACCTAGTCCATGCCTTGCTAGTCCAGTTTGGAATCTTAAAAATTTATATAAAATACTACAATACCCGGAGATTTTGAGTTATGCCGATTTACGAATACCAATGCGATGAATGTGGAGTCACCTTTGAGGCCATCCAGACAATTTCTGCCAAACCATTAAAAACCTGCAATGGCCTGGGTTGCGACGACAATGCTGATGGAAAAGTCCATCGCCTGATATCCGCCTCTGGCTTCATTCTTAAAGGGTCGGGTTGGTATACTTCAGAATACCCTTCCGAATCACGTAAGAAGGGCTGGGAACAAGAAAGCACGCAGGGCAAAACCGACACGGGGACCCCGGCATCCGCTCCCTCCGAACCCGTCTCTGCCAAAACTCCTGACACAAAACCTGCGGCCCCGGCGAAAAAACCCTCACCCAAAAATCCTTATTCCGGGGGAAAATCCAAACAGGCCAAAGGTTCCAAATAAGTTGGAACGATGAACAACCCTGAACAGATTTACGAAAATATTTTTAACTCCATCATTGATGGGGTTCTGCTCGTTTCTCCTTCGATGACCGTCCAAAAGAGCAATCTGACAGTCGAAGACATGTTTCATCGGTCCAGCGACTCCTTCATTAACCAAGGGCTGGATGAACTGTTTCCCCATCAAACTCATGTCTTAGACATAACACAAAAAATCCTGGAAAACGGAGCCTGCTACCACGATGTAGAAGCAGAAGGGAAACGTAACTCCCCATCTTCGCAGTTCCCGGTCAATCTAACCCTATCTCCTTTTCTGGGATCTGATGACTCCATTCAAGGTGTGGTTATACTAATTAAAAATATGAGCCTTCTACAGGAACTGAAAGAACAACAAAGGCCCACAGACCACCTCAAAAATCTGGGGGCGGTCACCATTGGCATGGCTCATGAGATTCGCAATCCTTTAGGTGGCATTCGCGGCTCCGCCCAGTTACTGCGCCAGGAAATCAAAAATAAATCACACCAGGAATATCTCGATGTCATGGTTTCCGAAGTCGACCGGATAGACCGAATGGTAAAAAGAATGATGGACCTGACCCGCCCCCCGGATTTGAAAACG
>DUAG01000015.1 GCA_012960925.1 Candidatus Manganitrophaceae bacterium | reverse complement strand
ATCGTAGATTCTCCTCCTAAATTACTATATTGGAAAATTCTACTTCTGAGCACCTTTATATTTAGGGAGGATTACCGTTGCAAAAATACCTCTTCAGAGTATGCAGAGAGGCTTAGGATGGAAAATTCCGACCCGAAAGGAGGGAGTTTGTACTCGATTTCTGTACGTCATCAGCTTTGAGGACTTTCAAGCTTGGAATGGTGAGCGTTGTTACAGGACAGGATTCATCTAACCCCATTTAATCGGAATCGGGAACCAGTAAACTTCTACAAAAATTTGGAGCGTATCACCGCCATTTTCTCGATCTGCATATCACGATAGGTATAGGGAATCCCCCCCACGCCGTAACCTGACTCATGCAATCCGGCAAAGGGCATCCAGTCCACACGGAAGGCGGTGTGATCGTTAATCAAAACGGTTGACGCGTTTAAATGCGTGTAAGCATGCATCGCCGTATCAATATTTCGGGTTGCCACCGCAGCCTGAAATGCATAAGGAAGGGAATTTGCTTCTTTAATGGCATCATCAATTACCTCATACTCATAAACACAAATGACCGGGCCAAAGATCTCCTTCCGGCTCACCTTGCTCTCTGACGGCGGGTTGAACAAAACAGTCGGCCTGTAAAAGGCATCCGAGAGACGCTCTCCCCCGGCCAGACATTCTGCTCCGGAAGACATCGCCTCATTCACCCAGGTCTCAATACGAGGCACTTCCCGAGCTCGGATCAATGGACCAATCTCAGTCTCTTCACTGACAGGATCTCCAACTTTACTCTTTTCCGCCAAAGCAGCCAGCCCTTCCGCCACTTTCCGAGCGATACTTTTGTGGGCAAAAACACGTTGCACTGAGACACAGACCTGTCCTGCATGATAAAAACCTCCCTTTGCCAGCAAGGGCAGCATGTCCTCAAGGTCCGCATCTTCCGCGACAATGACGGGTGCGACACCCCCATGCTCCAAGGCACAGCGTGTTCCCGCCGCCAGACGGGAACGCAGCATCCAACCCACTTTGGCACTTCCAATAAAGCTGAAAAAGGCAACACGTCGATCACTGACCAGGTTCCCGGCAACAGTGAGATCCTGAGTTGCAACAGGCTGGCACCAGGCCTCCGGCAGACCGGCCTCCCGAAATAAATCAACCAAAGCGAATGCAGATAAGGGCGTATCTTCTGCCGGTTTGATAATCACGGGGCAGCCCGAAGCAATCGCCGGGCCAACCTGGTGCACAATCAAATTTAAAGGGTGATTGAAGGCGCTAACTGCAACAACAACACCGGCAGGTTCGCGCCGGGTAAACGCCAAGCGGTTCATCGATGCGCGATTGAGACGCATCGGAATTCCTTCTCCTCTTTCAGTCCGTATACACTCGATGCAATTCCTGATACCATCAATGGCGCGAACCAGTTCGACGCGGGTATCCATCATTGGTTTTCCCCCTTCCGCAAGCGCGACAGCCACTAGGAAATCGAAATTCTCCTTCATCAGTTCCGCCATCTTTTCCAGAATGGAGATTCGCTTATCCGCGGGCAGCCACTGATCACGATTCTGAAAAACCGCCGTGGCATTCTTCAAGGCCTGCTCAACACCCACGGCATCAATGGTTTCCACGGTTCCAAGCAGTCGGCCATCATAAGGGGATGTGACTTCCAGCCTGCCCGCAGCCTTTGCGCCTAGAACTCTTATAGCAAAATACATAACGCTCCTTTGTAACGATTCAGCTCACCCATATTTTCCTCCATGACCGCGTTGCTGCGGTGCTCAAAGCTTCACGTATAGACACATACGTTCCGGTTTTCCGCTCCTCGTGCCTTGTCCTAGAGGAAAATATAGGCAAGCTGAACCTAACCTTTCTTTAAATGGGACAAATCAGATCGCCCAGTTTCTTCGTCAGTTTCATGTTTTCAGAGTAATCAACCGGGACATCAATCACCACGACCGTGCGATCATTAAATGCCTTTTCCAGAGTAGGAACCAAGGCGTCGGCCTGCTCAACACGGTAGCCCTTTGCACCAAAAGATTCCGCATATTTCACAAAATCCGGATTATTAAAACTGATATGTCCGGATCTTCCGAAGCGGCGCTCCTGATGCCACTTGATCAGGCCGTATTCACTGTCATTCCAGATCATGATCACGATGGGGAGTTCATAACGAAGCGCTGTTTCAATCTCCTGGGAGTTCATCATAAAACCGGCATCCCCCGTGATCGTCAGAACCCGTCGCTCGGGGTGGACAAGTTTCGCCGCAATCGCGCCGGGGACGCCAATGCCCATTGAGGCAAAACCATTGGAAATAATACAGGTATTGGGACGTTCACCGCGGTACAAACGGGCAATCCACATCTTGTGCGCACCAACATCCGAAATCAGAATATCCTCCGCGCCCATCACCCGACGCGTGTCAGATAGAATTCGCTGAGGTTTCATCGGCATGCCATCATCATCGGCATAACAGTCCAACTCGCCGTCGATCGCATCCCTTAAGGTCTCCACCTGAAGCCCCTCTTTCTCCTTTGCCCCTTCCGCGATACGGTTCAGTGATGTTGTGATATCTCCGATCACCCCGGCTTCAAGAATGTAATGGCTATCCACTTCCGCAGCGCTCTGATGAATATGTATGATTTTCTTGTCTTTTCCGGGATGCCACAAATGCGGGTGATATTCCACCATATCGAAACCAACACAGATCACCACGTCCGCCCGATCAAAACCACAAGCGACATAGTCATGTGCCTGCAGGCCAACCGTCCCGAGCGAAAGAGGATGCGAAGAGGGAATGACCCCCTTTGCCATGAAGGTTTTGGTCACCGGGATCTTCAGTTTCTCAGCAAAGGCAAGGAGGGCATCACTGGCAACACTTCGTACGACACCGTTCCCAGCCATGATAATAGGAAAGCGTGCCTCATCAATAATTTTGATCGCTTGCCGGACCTTTTCGTCCGGAGGAGAGGGACTGAATGCGCTTTGTACCCGTAAAGGAGCGACATCCTCAGATATTTCTGCGGCTGCAATATTCTCCGGGAAGCTGATAAATGTCCCGCCCGGTTTTTCCGCCTCAGCAACCTTGAATGCCTTGCGTACAATCTCAGGAATAACTCCAGGGTCACGGATCTCAGTGCTGTACTTGGTAATCGGCTCAAACAGGTTCACCAGATCAAGGATCTGGTGACTTTCTTTGTGCATACGTGTCGTTGCCCCCTGGCCGGCTATGCCCACGATCGGGGCATAATCCATATTTGCATCTGCCATTCCCGTCACCAGGTTGGTTGCCCCAGGACCGAGTGTCGCCAGACAGACTCCGGCACGACCGGTCAAACGCCCGTACACATCTGCCATAAATGCAGCACCCTGCTCATGCCGGACCGTCAGGAAGCGAATAGAACTCTCTCGCAAAGCATCCATCACATCCAGGTTTTCCTCACCAGGAATCCCAAAAATATACTCGACCCCTTCATGTTCCAGACAACGAATCAACAGCTTCGCCGCAGTCTGCATCGATCCCTTCCCCTCATTCGACATCTACGCGCTCCAGGATTTTATGACGATGGCCTGTTCAACACAAGATGTGCCTCCGAAAGGCGTACACCCGAAACTGTTTTCCATATCGAAATGTATCATAACCTCAACCATCTTCCGTGATTATTTCAAGATCCGGGGTTAGATAATCCCCGCCCGTACGTTCCTCTTTTTCTAGTATCTAGCCATTACCGAAATCAGTGTCTGATTTCGTATAATGTTGGATGTTACAAAATCATCAGATTCCTGTCTAAGATAGGAATAACCAAGTCTCATCATCAGAGAGGGATTGATCAAATACTCAAGACCGAAACGGCCCTCGTAGGAATGAACATCAATCTGAACTCTGCCAATGGACTTATTTCGGGCATAGTTCCCTGAAAGCCTTGCCGTCAAATTCCGTCTTACTTTTCTGCTCATATTCAGGGAAACCCGATTACTCATAGAAAGCGCTTTTAAAAAACCACCGCTTATTCCTATCTTTCTAGCATATCTGACCCGCCACTCCCAATCTCTCAGACTCCTGTTTATATCGAGTTGCCCGACGAATAGGGGGTCAAGTCGTTTGCCATCCGATTCTTCCGAAAATGCAATGCCGAGAGAAAGATCAACCGTGCCGGTCCGCCAAATTTTATGGGTATATCCTAAATTCACAAAATTAATATTTGCATTTCCAATACCATCGTAGGAAATATTTTCATAGCGATACTTAAGAGAGGGGATACTCCACGAAGCAATCTCATAATCTATTCCCACCGTAACATCGTTACGAGAATGGTCTATTAATGCAGGGTTATCGTAGCGAGATATCGCATTTTTAAATCCGGACAAAAATATTATTTTCATTGTAAGAGGTTGACGAAACTTAATATCAGCGACATTACGAAAAGACTCCTCCCGGCGCGTCCGTATCCCCTCTCCTAAAATGTTGCCCACATGACTAGTCCCCAGAAACTCGGCCTGGACAGGTGTAAACGAGAGGCTCTCAATCAACTCTAGTTGGGCCCCTTTACCTAACTTTAAGATACCTTTTGCTGACAGCTCCTGAAAAGGTCGTCCTTTATTGAGTTCGGTATGGCGTGAAAAAATCTCGAAACGGACATTGTATTGAACCTGAGATTTGAGTCTGACCCCTTCCCGATTGAACCGGAGTAATCCCTTGATGACTGTAATGGAATCACGTTCACGGACACGAGCCACCGAAAAAATATTGTCATCAAAGCGCTCTTCTACTGTTAGAGAAGGAATCACCCGAAATGCTTTGCCCATGACTCCTGTGGGGTTTAATAAAATTGATAAGAAAACAATCCCGAGAACCAACAACCCTTGAATGAACGCTTGATGTATCCTCAATAACGGATTGATCAAATCATGAATTAAATAAATTAATCTAATAAAAATCATTGCGGACCTTCTCGGAAGGGATCTAATCCAGAAATACCATATTATAAATCACTGGTTCTACATATTCAATATAGTGTCGGTTTTCTTTTTAAGGCAATAATAGAAAAAATGCTAAAGATGAGTCAGGAAAGAACAAAAAGCTAACTCAAATTCCAGGCTAATCAGAATCTGTAAAAATAACACCGAAAAGATATCAATATTCCTTGTCGATTGATCACAAAAATGAAATATTCTATTTTTATCTGATATACTCTGTTACGGATCGATAAGAGAATATATCGTATACTCTTGGTAATACTACTGTATTCCTTCGAGTAATCCTTTCAAAAGGTCAATTTTTCAACAGGTGTTTTTCTTAAGATTTATTTTTCCAAACCATTTGATAATAAAAGATTGATTATAAATGACTTTTTAGTAGAGTATCTCTTTAAAAAGGAGCTTCACCTATCGCATGAAATATTTTATTTGGAATATTATTCTGATTCAATTTGTCACAAGTTTCGGCCTGATGGCCCCTCCTTTATTTGGAATGGTGGAGGAGGTGTTGCCACCTTTGCAGGTCGACAAGTCAAATATTAATGGATTTGCAAGCTCTGTCGCTTATTATAAAGGGGCCGTTTATACGGTCGATGTCCAACCCGCAGAAGGGGTAAATAATGGGATAAATTTACTGACGGTTGTTCGAAAAGGTGAAAAGAATAGTCTGGGACAATGGATCTGGTCCTCACATGTCTTAGAAAATCAAACATTGGAGGATCCCTATCATACACAAGGGTCCATTGCAGTTGATAAAAATGGGTATATCCATGTTGCATATAATATGCATAATATGCCGTGGCAATACGCTGTCTCCGAACAACCAGGTGATATAAATAGTTTTGTTTTTCGTGGAGATCCGATCACAACAGAAGATAGATATGCTGTCAAACATCTAAATAGTATTGCATTTTCTTCCATTGGGACTGCTGCCATTCCAGGAAATCAAATCACCTATCCTGCCTTTTTCGTAGATAGGAATCATGATCTGTATATTACGTACCGTTACGCGACACGGCCTAAAAGGGCATGGAGTGAGAGAGGGTTTTCTGGAGGAATCGCTAAATACGACATTATGAGTAAAACCTGGCAAGCAATTGGGGGTCCTATCCCTGTTACGAATGAGGACGCAGACCTTCCTGGAGGGGCGGTGTCGGGAACAACGTTCCCCTTCGCTTATAAAGACCAGTGGACAGTTTACTTGATACGACTCGGGTTTGACGGGAACAATGGCATGCATCTCTCATGGATGTGGAGAGAAGGAGGTGCCGGAATGGAAACTACATACCCTTCATATGCCTTTTCTCCGGATGGAGGAAAATCGTTCTTTCGGGCGGATGCTTCGCAATATCTGTTACCGATAGATGTGACCTCTGCAGATGTTGTTATACAAGCGGAAGATTTCAGCACTTTTTTTTCCCCAACCTCCATCTCCATTGATTCGCAGGGTACCCCCTGGACTATAATGCAGCCTATCGGTCCACTTCGAATGATGGTTCATTTTGACCGATCAATAGCGAAATGGTCCAAACCCGAACCAACGCCATTCAATGCAAAAGTGTTCATGGTTGATGGATCAGGCCAACAGTGGGCCTTTTCGCCAGGAATTCGTATTCTGAGGCGTCGTAGAGAGGCGACTTCGGAATGGGAAATAGTATACTCTGATATAGGGTACTGCCATCCCAGCGTCTTTACCGTGTTTGAAGAAAAGGTTTCGTACATCCATCTACAAACATGTGATAATCAAGCAACACAAAAAATAAAGATCATAAGATTTGACTGGGGGGGAAGACCATCACCACCTATCAATTTATCCGTTGAGTAACATAATAAAAACGGAGTGGAGAAGGGGTAATCCCCCCATTAATAATGGTTCACAGAAGTAGAGCCTGTGTTGCCAGCGTCAATTTTTGATAGGGTGTAATT
>DUAG01000014.1 GCA_012960925.1 Candidatus Manganitrophaceae bacterium | reverse complement strand
AGATTCTCCTCCTAAATTACTATATTGGAAAATTCTACTTCTGAGCACCTTTATATTTAGGGAGGATTACCGACCCTCGCGAAGCGTCTCAGACTGTTGAGACGGGGAAGCTGGAGGTAACACCGTATTGTTAGGTATGTCCATTTTTGGAGCGGGTTGACTCGTCTGTTTGTCAGAAGACAGGGCGAAGGCGGAAGGCCGAATGGGTATAGGAGCATCGC
Source organism: Candidatus Manganitrophaceae bacterium (assembly GCA_012960925.1). Taxonomy (NCBI): domain Bacteria; kingdom Pseudomonadati; phylum Nitrospirota; class Nitrospiria; order Candidatus Troglogloeales; family Candidatus Manganitrophaceae; species Candidatus Manganitrophaceae bacterium. The sequence continues at coordinate 39,827 of DUAG01000014.1, read as the reverse complement.
AGGACTTGCAGGCCGATGCTGACATTTGAGTAAGACCGCATTTCTTACACCGCATGCTGGAATACGTCATAAGCTCACCCTCCTGGATTCAAATTATCACAGGTTTCCCAAATTATGCAGGATGTTTGAACTCTTTATGGGTATTTTACGAATAACTCTTACCCGTTTTATAAAGATAATGCGGGGATCACACGCTAGTCTCATTAAGCAGGAAGGATCAGATAAGAGGAGAGGTTTTTATTTCTTTGGATTTGCTAGATTTTGATGAGGATGTTGTCGATCAGTCGGACATTTCCGAACTTCACGGCGGCAAGGAAGACGCCACGCCGCTCAAGGCTCTTGAGCGGATCCAGGGTTTCAGGGTCACAGAGGGCCAGATAGTCGATTCGGGCACGCGGCTCAGAGCGGATCAGAGACTTGGCCTTCTCAAGGATAATCTTTCCATCCCGCTCTCCCTGGTGGATCATTTTCTGAGCGGATTGAAGCGCCCGATAAAGGACTGGCGCTGCCTTACGGTCTGCCGAGGAAAGACGGACATTTCTGGAACTCATCGCGAGCCCATCTCTTTCCCGAACTGTTGGAACGAGGCGCACAGTAGTTTTGAAATGAAGGTCACGAATCATTTGTTGAATGACACGGATCTGTTGGAAATCCTTTTGTCCAAGATAGAGATCATTCGGGGATACAAGCTGCAGAAGTTTGACAACGATGGTTGCTACCCCCTTAAAATGGCCCGGTCGTAATTTCCCTTCCCACCTTTGACTGAGCTTCTCCACTTCGATAAAGGTTCGATATGGAGGCGGAAAAATCTCTTTGGGAGAGGGGGTCCAGAAAAGATCGACCCCGCATTCCTTTGCTTTCTTTTGGTCGGAGTGGAGATTCCTGGGGTAAATCTGAAAATCCTCGCTGGGGCCAAATTGGAGCGGATTAACAAAGAGTGAAACAATAACGAAATCCCCACGCCGCTTTGCCTTTCGCATTAAGGAAAGATGTCCCTCATGAAAGGCTCCCATCGTCGGAACAAATGCGATTCGGTGGTCGCGACGTGCCCGCTCAAGTATTTCTTGTACCGTTTTGATGCGTTTGATGGTCTTCATGCGTCATCCGTTTGGGATGATAGTAGACTTTGCCTTTTTTCATCTCCTTGATCCGTTTCACCAAGTCGGCCAGATCGTCTGGATACTTCACAAAATCGATATCATCTGTTTGTATTACCAGTAAGGGACTCTCTTCATAATAGAAGAAAAAATGGTTGTAGGCCTCATTGAGTCCGGCCAGGTAATCCGGGTGGAGGGCCTTTTCATATTCCCTTCCCCGATGGTTAATTCGTTTTAAGAGGGCCTCCGTGTTTGCCTGAAGAAACACAACCAGGTCCGGTTTTGGTGCTGTCATGTTCAGTAATTTATAGATCTGTTCATAGAGAACAAGCTCTTCTTCTGTCAGATTCATGTATGCAAAAATGCGATCTTTCGGAAGAAAATAATCGGTGAGGGTCACTTGAGAAAAGAGGCTCTGTTGAGTAAGCGTCTCCAGTTGACGGGAGCGGGAGAGGAGGAAGAACAGTTGGGTCTGAAAGGCCCATTTTTGAGTATCCCGGTAGAATTTGTGAAGAAAAGGGTTTTCTTCCACGTCTTCCATGAGAAGTTCCGCATTCAATTCCTTTGAAAGAAGCTTTGCCAGACTGGTCTTACCAACACCAATAGGTCCTTCTATGACGATCAAGCGATTTTCGCTCAAGGCCTCACCCTTTCCCATCCGCTGTCTTCCTTTTTTATCACCATGAAATCGTTTTCTTTATTGAGTTTCTTCAAGAGTGACTCAACACTCTGACCACGGACAGGATGACGCATTCCAGAGGCGATCTCAACCATGGGGACCAGAACAAAACGGCGCAGAGGGATAGAGGGATGAGGGATAATCAAGTCCGGTTCATTGATGACCTCTTGATCATAAAAAAGAATGTCGAGATCTATCTCCCGAGGTCCTTTAGGAATCACGATCTTCTTCCCGATTTGACTTTCTATTGTCTGAGAACAGTCTAGCAATTGATGGGGAGAGAGCGATGTTTCAATCTCGATCACGGCGTTGTAAAACCAGTTTTGATCAAGAATACACATCGGTGCTGTTTCATAGAGTGAAGAGACCTTCGTGATCCAAATGTGATCTACCGATGCAAGTCTCTGGACTGCCCTGCGACAGGAGGCGGCGGCATCTTCCTTGTTTGAACCGATGCCGATATAGGCAAGGTGTCGCGGTTGATGACCAGAATCCAGACTCGGTCCGCGGGCCTCAGGTTCCTCCTCCTTACCCACAAATGTCGGCCTTTTCCATTCGGTAGAGCGCTTCTTCCAAGCGCTCTACCCCGACGGTCAATGTCATCCGGATGTAGCCTTCCCCTGCATCACCAAAGCCATTTCCCGGTGTGGTGACAATGGCCGTCTTTTTTAAGAGTGTCGCTGTCATCTCTGACGAGGACACGCCCTTGGGCGTCGGAATCCAGGCATAGAACGCGGCAGCAGGTAGATCCACTTGAAAGCCAAGTTTCTGAAGGCCGGGAACGAGGGTGTCCCGGCGCTCCTGATAGATTTTCCGAATTACATCAAGCAGAGAATCGTCCAGATCAAGGGCCGCGATCCCGGCCTCTTGCACTGCTTGGAAAATACCGGAGTCGAGATTGCTCTTAATCTTCCCCAGCGCGGCGAGGACATCTCTGTTCCCGACAGCAAACCCGACCCGCCAACCCGTCATATTATAGGTCTTGGAAAGGGAATGCAGTTCTATCCCAACCTCTTTTGCACCATCCACCTCCATGAATCCTATAGGCCGTAAACCGTCGTAGTAGATTTCTGTGTAAGCGGCATCGTGACAGATAATCACCTGATTGCGGTCTGCAAAGTCAATCAAAGATTCAAAAAAGGCCTTATCGGCCGTTGCCGCGGTGGGATTATTGGGATAGTTCACAAAGAACAACTTTGCGGCCTTCGCCACGTCGGGAGGGATGGCGTCCAGGTCCGGGAGAAATCCATTTTCTTTCTTGAGGGGGACGGTGACCGATTTACCTCCTGCAAACAAGGTCCCGGATTGATATACCGGGTATCCCGGACTGGTCATCAAGACGGTATCACCCGGATTGATCAGGGCCAGAGGAAGATGCCCGACCCCCTCCTTGGATCCGATCAACGAAAGAACCTCGGTTTCCGGATCCAGTGTGGCATCGAAGCGGCGTCGATACCACGCGGAAACCGCCTGTCGGAAGGAGGGCATGCCGTTGTAGCTTGGGTATTGATGGTGCCTTGGATCTTCAACCGCTTTTTTGATGCGTTCGATGATCGGTGCCGGGGTTGGCATGTCGGGATCCCCCACACCCAGGTTAATGATATCCTTTCCCTCGAGAATCGCCTCCTGCTTCATCTTATCAATGGCTGCAAAGAGATAGGGCGGAAGTTTCTTTATTCTATCGGCTTGTTGTACGCTAATATTTTTCACACGCGCTCCTTAAGATTATAAACATTGCAACAATTCGGTTTAATCCGGTCTTGTTCCAGTATATGTTGATCCGGAATGCAGGCACTAGAGCGGGATCAATACCGCAGAATTTGAGTGCCGGAGTAAGTCTGGCATGGAATAAGAGAGGGGTGAACAAATCATTATTTCAGACTTAAAACATCCATCATGTCATATAGTCCGGGTGGCTGATCGACCACCCATTTGGCCGCCAATATCGCCCCGCGCGAAAAATTATTACGGCTCTGCGCACGATGTGTCATCTCAATCCGCTCTCCGGGTCCGGCAAAGACTACGGTATGTTCTCCGACAACATCACCTGCGCGCTGGCTTTGAAATCCAATCTCTCCCGTCTTTCTTGGCCCGAATTTTCCATGACGTGAAAATCGAGCCGCGCGCGTAAGCGTTGACCCCCGCGCAACGGCAATGGTTTCACCCATTCGAAGCGCGGTCCCACTTGGTGCATCTTTTTTGTGGCGATGATGGATCTCCATGATCTCAACATCATAGGCCTCCCCCAGGATACTGGCCGCGTTGGAAAGTAGCTTCAGCATGACATTTACCCCGACGCTCATATTTGGGGACCAGACAATCGGAATCTTCTTTGCCGCTTCCTTAATTTTTTTTTCTTGATCGCGCAAAAAGCCAGTGGTCCCGATCACCATAGGTCTTTTTTTGCGTTGTGCCTCCTGTACCATCTTGAGGGTTTCCAGAGGGTAGGTGAAATCAATTATCACCTCTCCATCCATCACAGATTTTTTGATACGATCCGTCACGGAAACTCCCCACTTTCCGATACCGATCAATTCTCCCGCATCCCGGCCCACAGCTGGATGTCCTTTTTTCTCCAGTGCGGATCCCAGCTCCAGATCCTCTTCATCAAAGAGACTTTCGAGTAGGGCACGTCCCATTCGACCCGCCGCGCCTGAAATTGTCAGCTTCATCGATCTCCTTTTTTAGGTTGTGATCGTCTTGCAAGACGATACGATAGAACTAAACCAGACCATAGTCCACTAAGGCCCCTTTCAGCTTGCCCACGCTCTCTTCAGATAGAGGACTCAGGGGAAGACGGACCTCACTGCCACACTTCCCCATCAGTGCAAGGGCGGCCTTGACCGGAACAGGATTGGTTTCGACGAACAGAACACGATGAAGCGGATAGAGCTTCGTATCTATTTTTCTTGCTTCAGTAAAATCTCCTCTACCTGCGGCCGAGGTCATCTGTGCCATGTCGGAGGGAACAATATTGGCGGTCACTGAGATGGCCCCCTTCCCGCCGATAGCTATCAAGGGCAAGGTCATACCGTCATCGCCTGAAAGAACGGTCAAACGCTCACCACAAAGGCGGATCACCTCAGTGATCTGCTGCATTGATCCGCTTCCTTCCTTGATCCCGACGATATTCTCAAACGCCGTGAGACGGGCCACAGTTTCAGGCAACATATTCACGCCCGTCCGACCGGGGATATTGTAGAGAATTTGGGGAATATCGACCGCTTCCGCGATTGTCTTGAAGTGTCGAAAGAGCCCTTCCTGCATCGGTTTATTATAGTAGGGCGTGATCAGAAGCGCCCCGTCCGCACCGGCGGACTTGGCATGTCGGGTGAGGGTAATCGCTTCTTCCGTACTATTAGAACCGGTGCCCGCAATAACAGGGACATGCCCGCCAACCACCTCGATGCACAGCTCAATGACACGGCGGTGTTCCTCATGACTTAAGGTCGCAGACTCACCCGTTGTCCCGCAGGGAACAATCCCATTCGTGCCGGCATCAAGATGAAACTCGACCAGATCACCCATCGCCTTCTCATCAATCCTTCCATCTTTCATGGGGGTCACAATGGCAACGATTGAACCTTTAAACATAACCTGCCTCATAAAATGGAATCTTCCGTGATTTCTCCCCTGGAAACGACACGTGCGTCTCCTTCCAGAGAGACATTTTTGAACGAAACTCCGTCCTGAGTGAAGTTCACAACCAAGCGCGTTCCTCCCTTCGTCAAGAGCGTTACCGGCGATAAGGCCTTTCCAAGAGAAGCAGCAATGACGGCCCCCGCGACGGCACCCGTTCCACAGGCCAGGGTCTCATTTTCTACACCCCGTTCATAAGTTCTGATTTTCAGAAAATCTCCTTCAGGGCTGATAAAATTCACATTGGTTCCCTGCGGGGCAAAACGTTCATGGTAACGCGTTGCGCTTCCTAAATCGATCAGGTCCACCTTGTCGGTCGCCTCAACGAAGTAGACCGCATGGGGAACTGTGGTATTGACGCTGTGTACGGTTTCTTTCTTTTCATGAACTTCAATTTTGATATTTAGGTGGAGATCCTTAGGATCAGGAAGGTGGACTCGCACACGTTCTCCTTCCTCTCCCAGAACCTCTGCCTGAACGATTCCGGCAAGCGTCTCAATGGTGTGTTTCGCGGGCGCAATCCCTTTCAGGAATGCAAAGCGGGCGACACAACGGCTTCCATTGGCACACATTTCCGCCTCACCGCCATCCGCGTTGTAATAGTGCCAGCCATAATCTGCCTTTGAGGAAGGGACCACCAGAATCAGACCATCCGCCCCGATTGAAAGACCCCGACGACAAACCCCGGAAATAAAAGAGGCCATCTCGTCTAGAGGGATAATTTCCGTTCTATGATCAATCATCACAAAATCATTCCCGCTGCCGTTCATCTTCCAGAAAGAAATTGGAAATTTCATTTTCTACCTCCGGAATCAATGCGGGCCAGGAGCGATTGAACCTCCTTATCCTCGACTTTCTGGTCTGCCAGAATCGACTTGATGTGTGTACTGACCTCTAACAGCTCCTGTTCGCTCACATCTCCCTTCATTGCGGAGTCATAAAAAGTGTAGATACGTATCCGAACCGTCTCAGCCTCTTCGAGGGTATATTTTTCCGGGAGGAGAGACATAAAGGCCTTGTTGATCACAAATCTCTGAAAGGTAAAGATCGTGATCTCCTTTTCCTTGAAATAGACGACGGTCATGCAAAGAATTATAATCCCGCTGATGATCAGGAGGGCGAGAAAAAATCCACGGCCCTCTTTAATCTTTTTTTGCGTTTTCGGTTTATCCGGAAGGACAACACCCTTCGTTGTCTGCACCATACCGCGATAACTCACTTTTTCTGATCCAGAAATGCCGGGATAGATTCTCCGCGAAGCAGATCCTTAAGGGTTTCCCTTTTGCGAACCATATCATATGAATCGCCGTGGACCAGGATTTCAGGAGGACGGGGCCGGGCATTATAGTTGGACGACATGGTAAAGCTGTAGGCCCCCGCGCTCATGACGGCGAGGAGTTCATCCGGGGCCATCTGCGGAAGCACACGGTCTTGCGCCAGAAAATCGCCCGATTCACAGATGGGACCGACCACATCGACCACTTTGGTCTTCCGCCGACGCTTTACCACGGGTTGCAGCTCATGGTACGCGTTATAAAGACTCGGGCGGATCAGATCATTCATCCCGGCATCAACCACCAGAAAGTTTTTCGCCTCCCCCTCCTTGTTGTAGATCACACGGGTGACCAGAACTCCTGCATTTCCTGCAAGCGACCGCCCTGGTTCCAGTATGATCCGGCAGCCGCTCTTCTTCAAGAGCGGGAGGATCGCATCGGCCATCTCTTTCGGCAGAGGGGGCTTTTCCTCGTTATAGGTAATACCCAGTCCCCCGCCGATGTTCCAATATTGAATATCAAGACCCTGTTTTCGAAGCGCGGCAATAAGTTTTGAGAGCCGTTTCAGGGCATCGACAAAGGGTTTTACCTGAGTCAGTTGAGAACCGATATGGGAATGGACCCCCACGACCTCTATATGAGAGAGCCGGGATGCCGTCTGATATTCTGACTCCGCCTTGATGATTTCAATCCCGAACTTGCTCTTTTTTAAACCAGTGGAAATGTAGGGATGGGTCCGGGGATTGACATCCGGATTCACACGAAGCGCCACGGGGGCCTTCACGCCGAGCCCCTTGGCCGTTTCATCCAGGGCGACCAGTTCCTGTGCCGATTCGACATTAAACATTAATATTCCGGCCCGAAGGGCTTCTTTCATCTCTTTTCTCGTCTTGCCCACTCCGGCAAAGACAAGATTTTTCGGGTCCATCCCGGCCTTCAAGGCACGGTGCAGTTCTCCACTCGAGACAATATCTCCTCCTCCACCCTCATTCGCAAAAACACGAAGGACGGCTATATTCGCGTTTGCCTTAACAGCAAAAGCGATTAAATGAGGAACCGCGGCAAAGGCCTTTTTGTAAGCCAGAATGTGTCGACGAAGGGTGTGATGGCTATAGACATAGAAAGGGGTGCCCACCTTCTCTGCCAAAGCCTCAAGGGAGACATCCTCACAGTAAAGCCGACTTTTTTTATAACGAAATGCGTTCATACTCCTATTCCTGCACTTATGAATCAAACCCCGACAATATAGTCAACTTCCTTCCCTCCAGTCAATTCTGCCAGACACAAGAAGGTCTACTTGAAAGGGAAATTATTTGAAATTTGAGTGCGATTATCAGGGAGAACAGGATCCCCTTTTCTACCGCAGCTCCCTAAAAAGGTAAAGAAAATGAGGATAAATAGTGTGTAATATATTGTTTTATTAGGCTTATTTTCTATTCTTGTCATTTTTGAACTTTCGCTTAATCTTGCGGATCTCGTTCCGGATGGATTTTCGCGAGGTGCCGCCGATTCCCCCCTTCTTATCTATGGAGCCCGAGAAGGTGAGCCGGCCATAAAGATCCTGTTTAAATAATGGGGAAAAACTTTGAAAGGTTTCCAGGGCCCAGCCTTCAAAAGGCTTGCCTTCCTCCAGGGCCTTGAGGACAATTTTTCCACTCACTCGGTGAGCCTGACGAAATGGAAGGCCCTTTTCAACAAGATAATCGGCCAGATCCGTTGCCAGAAGGGAACCCTCTTCAGTCGCTGCCCTCATTTTTGTATCGTTAAACCGAACCCCTTTCGTTAGATCTGTCATGATTCGGAGTGCACTTCGGAGGGTTACCACCGTATTAAAAAGGGGTTCTTTATCTTCCTGGAGATCCCGGTTGTACGACAAGGGAAGTCCCTTTAGGACCGTCAACAGGGTGAGTAGCGCGCCATAGACTCTCCCCGTCTTTCCACGGATCAATTCAAGGAGATCCGGATTTTTCTTCTGGGGCATCATGCTGCTTCCGGTGCAATAGCGGTCGGGAAGATCTATAAAACCAAATTCCATTGAGGCCCAGAGAATCCAGTCTTCCGCCCAGCGGGAGAGATGCATCATGAGTATCGAGGCGTTAGAAAGAAATTCCGTGACAAAATCCCGGTCGCTCACCGTATCAAGGCTGTTTGCCGTAACCTGCGAGAAACCCAATAAGCGGGCCACATGCATACGGTCTATCGAGAAGCTATTTCCGGCCAGCGCACCGGCCCCCAGCGGCATCTGGTTTAAGCGCTTCAGGCCATCGAGAAGACGAGTCCTGTCCCGTTCCAGCATCTCATAATAGGCGAGGAAGGTATGCGCCAGAGAAATAGGCTGGGCGCGTTGAAGGTGGGTATAGCCAGGCACGACCGTGTTGATATGTTCCTCCGCCTGGACAACCAGGTTTTTTTGAAGTGCAACAATTTGTCCCACAATTTGTTCAATCTCTGTACGAAGATAGAGCCTGAGATCAAGGGCAACCTGGTCATTCCGGCTTCGGCCGGTGTGCAGTTTCCCCCCCAGCTCCCCAACCTTCTCGACAAGACGCCGCTCGATATGCATATGAATATCTTCGTCCTGGGATGTCCCCGCTTTGACTGTCTCAGTCTCTTCTGCCATCTCCGAACGAATCGCTTTAAGCCCCTTCACCAAGCGCTTTTTCTCTGCCGGGGTCAAAAGACCAGCACGAACGAGTCCTTCTGTATGGGCAATACTTCCTTCAATATCATATAGATATAGGCATCGATCAAAAGCAAAAGATGAAGTAAAGGCGGCAACATCCGAATCGACGGCCTCTGTAAACCGCCCCTCCCAGGCCACATTTTTCCATTGACTGAGATTCTTTGTGACAGTCTTTGACTTACTGGACTTTCTTTTTGTTCCCTTTTGCACGAGGTTCTTTCATCGGGCCGCTGCTTAAGAAAGCTCTGAATAAGTCATGAATTGTCTTTTCAGGGCTAAAATGTCTCGCTTCTGCGTTGCAAACCTTGAAAATAGCAGGCTATTTTATGCATTTTTGGCCTTAAATCGCAACATTTTATCTTCTGTAAAATTCAACCAGACTTAATCAATGCTTCCTCCGGGACGGCAATTTTAACCGAAGGGCATTCAATCGGATAAAGCCTTCCGCATCTTTCTGGACGTAACAGGTATCTTTTTCAAAGGTTGATATGGCTTTGCTATAGAGAGAACGAGGCGCTTTCCTTCCAATAAGGGTGAGGCTTCCCTTGTATAGTTTAAGTCGTGCCACGCCGGTCACCCCTTCCTGGGCACGATCAAAGAAGGTCTGTAGCAGTTCCCGTTCCGGCGAGAACCAATACCCGTAATAAATGATCTCGGCATATTGCGAAATAAGGCTATCACGTAGATGTAGGACTTCTCGATCAAGGGTCAAAGACTCCACCGCACGATGGGCGGCATGGAGAATAGTCCCGCCTGGCGTCTCATACACCCCTCTTGACTTCATCCCGACATATCTGTTTTCTACCAGATCAACGCGTCCTATGCCATGACGTCCCCCAATCCGGTTCAATTCCGCAATGAGTTTTCCGGGAGAATATCGTTTTCCATCAATTGAAACAGGATTCCCCTCTCTGAACCCAATTTCAAGACAGACCGGCTTGTCCGGAGCATTTTCCGGGGCGGTTGTCATCATAAACATAGACTCAGGCGGTTCCATCCAGGGATCTTCCAGAATTCCGCCCTCATAGCTGGTATGAAAGAGATTACTATCTATGCTATACGGTTTTTTGATCGTCGCCGTTACGGGAATCTTATGACGTTTGGCATAGGCCATTAGATCGGATCGGGATTCAAATTCCCAATCACGCCAGGGGGCAATAATCTCAATATTCGGGTCAATAGAGAGATAACTCAACTCGAAGCGGACTTGGTCGTTTCCTTTTCCGGTCGCACCGTGAGAGACGCCTTCGGCCCCATATTTTTTTGCGATCTCCATCTGCTTTTTTGCAATCAGAGGGCGGGCAATCGCTGTCCCCAGCAGGTAAGTTCCTTCATAAACCGCATTGGCCCGAAGCATTGGGAAAATATATTCCTTTGCAAAAACCTCCCTCAGATCGGTAATCACAACCTTGCTCGCACCAGTTCTTTTTGCCTTCTTCTCGACTTCCGCAAGATCTTCTCCCTGGCCAAGATCGGCACAAAAAGCAATGACCTGACATCCATATTGTTCCTTCAACCAAGTGATGATGACTGAGGTGTCCAATCCGCCGGAATAGGCCAGAACCACCTTATTGATCTTCTTATTTTTTTCCAATACACCTCTCCAGAATGGCCTGCTGCATCGGAAGCCGGTTTGCAGCCTGCTCAAATATAAGCGAACGATAATCCTCCATAACCTCCTCAGTAATCTCTTCACCCCGATGGGCTGGGAGACAATGCATGACCATGACATCGGTCTTTGCCTCTGCCAATAATTTTTTATTCACTTGGTAAGGTTTTAATGCCTTGAGCCTCTTTTTTCGCTCCGCTTCTTGCCCCATTGAAACCCAGACATCGGTGTAGATCATGTCGGCCCCCTCGACCGCCGCGATGGGATCCTCCAGAATCGAAATTGATCCGCCAGACTTCTTCGCCGTGATCCTCGCCGATTCTACAACGTTCAGATCCGGCCTGTAAGCCCTGGGCGAAGCGATGACAACCTCCATCCCAACCGTTGCGCCCCCCTCCAAGAGGGAATGAGCGATATTATTTCCATCCCCCACATAGACCAGTTTCAGTCCCTTCAGTTCTCCCTTTCTTTCTTTTATGGTGAAGAGATCGGCGAGGATCTGACAGGGATGATGCAGATCGGTCAACCCGTTGATGACGGGAATGGCCGCATTGTCGCGCCACTCCTCCAGCTTTTCCTGCTCATAAGTACGAATTACCAATGCGTCCAGATAGCCCGATAGGACACGTGCCGTATCCGCAATCGTCTCTCCCCGTTTGATCTGTATATCGTCAAAGGAGAGAAAGATCGGGAGGCCCCCGAGCCGCCAGACCGCTACCTCAAAAGAGACCCGTGTTCTCGTGGAAGATTTTTCAAAAAGAAGCCCGACCGACCGGCCCGTGAGGGGATGCAGAGGCCTGCCCACCTTAAAAACCGATGTCCGTTCCATCAGGCAACCAATCTCCTTGATTGTGATCGAGCTCAGACTCAGAAGATCACATGTTGGCATCTGTCCACTCCATCCTAAAAAAAAGCCTTTTTATATCATAGAGTCCGCCCGGTAAGCAATACAAGCGCTTGGCAAGGGTTCAACATTAAATCTTGAGGTAAAAACAAGGAACATTTAATCACAAATTTTACATCATCTAGATATTATGCTAATATTTTGAAGCACAGAAACCGTAAAAGATCGGTATAATAAAAGAAATAAGGGAAGCATTTATTACCTAAAGGAGAGTCCGTTGAGAAATATTGCGATCGTTATCGTCCTAATGACTTTATCCAGCGGGATGTTTGGCTGTATTGTATTGAGAGACTCGGATGACATTGTTGTGTTCCCGACACGCCGTATGGTCAGGGTAAATCCTGGGGGCCACATCATCATCCCGCATGCGCCCAAACATGGACACCGGCACCGCCATAATCATGGTATCGACCTCGTATTCAGCTCCCTCCTCGGGGTCTACATGGTGGCAGATTTAGTCGATGTTTACTACTTTGATGATTTTTATTTTCGCTTCTCCGGAGGTCATTGGGAACTGGCGACACACTTCCGGGGTCCATGGGAAGGGATTGTTCAGACCAAGGTTCCGGGAAAACTCTGGAAGAAACACCGCGGCAAAAGACGAGGCCATGATAAAGGGAGAGGCCGAGGAAGGGGTCGCGGCAGAGGACGCGGCGGATCACACTAGGTCTTTGGTCGCGAGGTTTCTCACCCCTTTTTTATTAGTGTATTCTAATGGTTTTCTGGGCTTCAGGTCATAATCCATTGATTAATATGAAGATGTTGAGAAAGGCACGATAAGTTTGATTGTCCAAAGGAAATTTATAGGTATTTATAATTCAACCCCATGATAATAATAGACTATTATTGCACTTAAGGGTTTTTAAAGCTCTGTTTTTTTATACACAGTTCTTGTGCATAGTCTGTGGATATCCTCCCGAAACCGGTACCTTTCCCTTAAAACACCGGTTGATCAACGCTTTGCCCAAATAATGATCATAGTGACCTTTCCTTGCCCCACACAATATATTGTGTCAAGCAAATTATTGACTTTATCTCAGAGGATCGCAAAGAAGCGAGGAATTGGTGCGGGACATTTCGTTTGATAAAAGCGTTCCGTGGAGAACCAAGATATCGTGGAACTCATTACGATCGTATCCTTCATCCTTATCCATCTAGAAGACCTTGCAAAAACATTGCAGACGATATATATATCTGCGGATGCCTCTTCCTGATCTTATTCAAACATTAAAAAAACGAGTTCGCGATTGCGGGGACCTACCGGTTCTTCGGAATACAGCGCTCCTCGTATTGAGAGCTTCTGAAGACAGGGTCTCTGGTGCTAGGGATGTGGCCAGAATTATCATTCAGGATGAAGGATTTGCAGTCAAGGTTCTAAGGGTTGTTAATTCCGCTCTCTATAGCCACCCGATGGGAGAAATATCGAGCATTTCAACAGCCGTCACGGTTCTTGGTTTGGACACGATTCGGGACATCAGCCTCAGCTTGTCTTTTGTTGAATTATTTGAAAAAAACCACCCGAAGGTTGATTTGAAAAAAATTATTGCAGGGACCTTGACTGCGGCGACCCTGGCTCAGGAGTTTGCTGAAGACCTTCATCATCCTGACGCAGATCAGGTTTTCACCACGGCTATCTTGTATAATCTGGGACCCATTTCTCTCGCCTACTACCTACCGGAAGAACATATCAAGATTCAGAATTTGATGGAGACATTAGGTTTGCCAGCTTCGGAGGCAGAACAGCGGATCCTCGGAACCTCAATGAATCAAATCGGAATCGCCATGGCGAAAGAGAGTAATATCCCTCGTGACCTCGTGGAATCTCTTGTTGATACCGAAGAAATTGGGTCTTCCCCTGCCCGAACACCGCAGGAACAAATCAAAGCGATCTCATACCTGGCAAACCGGATTACAAGCAACTTGTTCAGTGATGAGGGCACAAAAGACGAGTTAGATGCGATTTTCGAAAAATGCAAGGTTTCTCTGAACATTGGGTCGGAAAAGGGATTTCGTGTCGTGAGGAAGGCTTACAATAAAGTCAAGAAGCTCAGTGAGTCTTTCGGGGTTGAGATAGAGAAGTTCAGGCCTTCTGCCACCATTCCCGAATCAGAGACCCCTTCCAGGCGTGACTTACTCGGAAGTCTGAGGCGAACATTTGAAACCTATGAGAATGCAGAAGAAGAAGAAGAAGAGGAAAAGGTCCGGACTACCCAAAACCCTGACCCAGAAGAATGTAAAACTTCATCGACAGAGGAATTAGAGAATCAACCTTCACTGGAACCACATGAAAACGATACGAACAAAGACTCGCTTCAACTGAAGTTTCTTCGCGATATTTCTAGTCATCTTTATAGGGACAAAAGATATTAATATAATTTTTAATGCGATTCTTGAGGGAATCCACCGAGGGATTGGTTTTGATCGGGCGATATTGGCCTTTTGTGATCCAGGGAAGACAAAATTTACGGGCAACTACGGCATGGGTCCAAAAGCTCAAGATGTGGCCGAGCGTCTGTCTCTAAAGATTGGGTCAGGCGACGATGTCTTCATCAGAGGCTATGCCAACAATCAGCCGGTCTTTGTTGAGGATGTCCATGAAGAAAAAGTCCGGTCGCTTCTGTCCGACAACTTTCTAAGCCTTATTGATACGAACGCGTTCGTGGTGAGTCCCATCCATGCCCATGGGAATATCATTGGCTTATTTTATGCGGATAAGGCATTGTCAAAACATACGATTACCCAGGAAGAATATCAGGCGTTTCAGCACTTCGCAATTCAGGCTAATATTGCCTTGGAGCGAATATCTGTCTCCGGAAAATAAGCCCAGCTGCACAGTTGGACCTTCGGGTTCTTTGGTCCAGATCCATAAGAAATTTCAAGCTATTTCTAAACCATAAAAAGAGGAGAACTTATGAAAGCAAGTGCGCGGCACATATTGGTCGATTCAGAAGAAGCCTGCAATACCATAAAAGCTGAAATTGCAGAGGGGCTCGATTTTTCAGAAGCGGCGGCCAAACATTCATCCTGCCCTTCCGGGAAAAGTGGCGGTGATTTGGGTGAGTTTTCACCAGGGCAAATGGTTCCCGAGTTTGACCAGGTTGTCTTTAATTCCGAAGTCGGTAAAGTTCATGGCCCGGTCAAAACAAGCTTTGGTTTTCACCTGATCGAAATCACCAGTCGATCAGAATAATCTCCGGGAACAAAATAGGGGCGAACCCGCATGTTCGCCCCTATTAAAGTTCTTTTTTATCATCTGTTTAGGGTGATAGTTTTAAGTAATTCTCTAAGTACTTATCTCATTCCTTCCCAAGAAGCGCATGCGCCCGGTCTACGACGTTCTCCACCGAGAACCCGAATTCCTTCATAAGGGTCGCGATAGGAGCCGATGCGCCAAAGTGATCAATCCCGATCACACCCCCCCGTTTTCCGACATAGCGATGCCAACCCTGGGTCGCCGCGGCCTCGATTGCTAGGCAAGGGGGACCTGATTCAGGAATCACGGTCCTTTGATACTCTGCCGGCTGTTCTTCAAACAGCTCCCAACTCGGCATGCTGACGACACGGACGGACTTCCCTTCTACTTCAAGCCTTTGACCCGCCTCCAGGGCCAGATGAACCTCTGAACCGGTAGCAATCAAGATGATATCCGGGACACCGGAACCACTTTCTGCCAGGACATAGGCCCCCTTTTCAACGAGATCAGCTGATGCATACTGGCTTCGATCAAAAACCGGCAGTTTTTGACGCGTAAGAATCAGCGCAACCGGTCCTTCGCGACGGTTAATTGCTAGGCGCCAGGCCACTGCCGCTTCCATTGCATCGGCCGGCCGGATCAGGGTCAAATTCGGTATCGCCCTGAGTCCGGCCATCTGTTCTATCGGTTGATGGGTCGGGCCGTCTTCTCCCAATCCGATGCTGTCATGTGTAAAGACATAAATCACCCGAAGTTTCATCAGGGCGGCCAGGCGCATAGAAGGCTTCATGTAGTCTGAAAAGACAAGGAAGGTCCCCCCATAGGGAATGACCCCTCCATGAAGGGCCATGCCGTTCATTATCCCTCCCATCGCATGCTCACGGACACCAAAATGGAGATTCCGCCCACTAAAATCATCCCCGTTGATATCCCCAAATCCCTTGAGGTTTGTATTGTTGGAGGGGGCCAGATCGGCAGAACCCCCGATCAGCGTGGGAATCTCTTGCGCAATAGCGTTCAAGATGGTTCCTGAAGCCCCTCGGGTTGCTACGGGCTCTTCTGGTTTGAAGCTTGAAATTGCACTGTCCCAGCCTGATGGACAATCACCCTGCATCACCTGGAGAAATTCCTTCCCCAAATCAGGGTAGTGGGCCATGTAGTCCTCCCATTTTTTTTGCCACTCCCTTTCTTGCTCGCGGCCCTTATCAACACACAGGCGGAAGTGGGCCCGGGCTTCTTCAGGAACATAAAATTTAGGCTCAAGAGGCCAGCCGAGATTCTCTTTGGTCAATTTCACTTCTTCGACACCCAAGGCTTCTCCATGGGCCCTGGCTGTACCCTGGCGATTCGGGCTCCCATAACCAATCTCGGTGCGGACAATAATCAAGGAAGGGACCTCTGTCTTGTCCTGTGCTGAACAAATAGCCCCTGAAAGGGCCTCAAGATCACTGGAATCTCCTCCGACGCGAAGGACCTGCCATCCATAGGCCTCAAAACGCTTTGCGACATCTTCTGTAAAGGCGAGGTCAGTACTCCCTTCTATCGTAATTCGGTTATCATCATAAAAACAGATTAGCTTTCCGAGTTTAAGATTTCCCGCCAGCGAGGCTGCTTCCGAGGAGATTCCTTCCATGAGATCACCATCTCCCGCGATAACGTAGGTGATATGATTGACAATGTTAAAATCAGGCCGATTGAAACGTGTTGCAAGCAAGCGCTCGGTGATGGCCATGCCGACTCCGTTCGTCAGGCCCTGTCCCAAGGGTCCAGTCGTCGTCTCTACCCCAGGGGTATGCCTGTATTCCGGATGTCCCGGTGTCTTGCTCCCCCACTGGCGAAAGCGAACAATCTCTTCCAGGGGAAGATCATATCCGGTCAGATGAAGAAGGCTGTAAAGAAGCATCGAGGCGTGCCCGGCGGATAAAATAAAACGATCACGGTCCGGCCATTCCGGATTGTGTGGATTATGCTTTAGAAAGCGGGTCCAGAGCAGGTAGGCCAGGGGTGCCAGGCCCATTGGCGTCCCCGGATGTCCTGAGTTTGCCTTCTGTACCGCATCGACTGCCAACATTCGGATGGTATTCATACAAAGTAGGTCAAGATCTTTCCCCTTACTGCTCATTTGTTCTCTCCATATTATAAGGAAGATGCGGTCTCTTTGAATGCGAAATATTGCATGAACTTTAAACATTCCCCTCTCATTGCTAGGCAGTCTTATCTTTTGTCTCATTTTTGTCAAGAGGTATCTCGATTATCATTTTCATGGTGATTTTTACACATCTTTTTGATATCTTGAAGGGAGATGGGTATTTTCCCTTCTGGGAGTGTGGCGCTTCCATTATGAGGATTGTGCCCATTGCCTTGTTGAAGCCCCCCCACAGCCAGGTAAGAATAGAAAGGAATGAAGAGTTGGACTGTTTGGAGGTCATCTGATGCGGCGGTATATGCAAATTCTTCTTTTCGCCTCAATCTGTCTAATATCGACAATATACTTCTTTTCCAATGAAGCCATCGCCGACGAGGCCGAACACACCCAATCTGCTGAGGTTCAGTTTATCCAATTAGAGCTTATATCCAATGGGGATTTCGAAGAATTTGAGGATGAATTCAGTGAGGAAGCCATCATTGAAATCTTTGACCCTCTGTCCCCGTATAACAGGCTCATGACACGCTTCAATATTAAACTCTTCGACTGGGTTCTGGAGCCGACTGCCCGAGGCTATAACAACATTATGCCGAGGCCGGGCCGCATAGCGGTCAGTCATTTTTTTAATAACCTCCTCTTTCCAATCCGTTTTGTGAATAATCTCCTGCAATTCAAGGGGAGGGGCGCCTCGATAGAACTGGCCCGGTTTACCGTGAATACCACGATCGGACTTCTCGGTTTTTTTGATCCTGCGCAGTCTTGGCTAAACCTTAAGCCCCATAAGGAAGATTTCGGTCAAACGCTCGGTTATTATGGTACTCCAAGCATATTTCACATCGTTCTTCCGGTCTTTGGTCCTTCGAATCTACGAGATACGGTCGGAATGGCAGCAGACAGGTATTTAACGTATTCCACATACGTTTTTTCTGATGATTCTCTTTCCGGGGTTGATAATTATGGACGACTCGCTATTGGTGCCAGCGTTGAATCGTTCGAGAGACTGAACGATACATCGCTGCATCTTGCCGAGATTGCAAGTCTAAAGAAAGACGCGCTCGATATTTATATCCTGACGCGTGATGCTTACGAACAAAATAGAAAGATGAAGATAAAGGACTGACAAATGCTGAAAGCAATCATCATCTCAATCGGTCTATTGCTGTTCACCTCTCCTGTCATCGCAGATGATCTTGAAGAGGTTAAGACTTTCCTAAGCGAAAAGCTTTCTGCGACAACAAGATTGCTTCAGAATAAAGATCTTCCCATTGAAGAAAAAAAGGATAAGATTCTCGGCATCGTCAGAGAGGCCTTTGATTTTCCACTGATGGCGAAACTGACTCTCGGAAGAAAATATTGGCCGAGGTTATCCAAGGAGGAGAGAAAGCGATTCACCTCTCTTTTTGTTCACCGTCTTCAAGCATCGTACGTCGATAAATTAGACCTTTATAAAGATGAGGAAGTAACGATCAATAAGTCGGTTCACGTCAAAAAAAAGATCCATGTCCTGACAAGTATCATTTCTGGCACGAAGGAAATCAATATGCTCTATAAATTTTATAAGTCGAAGAAACGAGGCTGGCTTGTCTATGATATTGAAATTCAAGGAGTTAGCCTGATCACCACATACCGGTCTCAGTTTAACGAGGTGCTTCGCACCGGAACCATTGACGACCTCTTCCTTAAACTGGAAAAATCCGACATTGAATAACTTCCATCCCCTTTTATTCCCGAGATTGATTTCAAGCGATTCCGATGACAACATTTGATTCAGTCACGCTCCAGTTTTTTGATCGGATCCTGCTTGCACGACCACGCGTCGTACTTGCCTGCCTGCTTCTGTTTCTCTCCTTCCTCGGCATCCAGGCGAAAGGCTTCCGCCTGGATGCATCTTCCGATTCTCTTATTCTAGAAGATGATAAAGATCTCCAGAATACGCATATGGTATCCGAGCGCTATGGGAAACAAGACTTTGTTGTCGTCACATATACCCCAAAAGGGGATATTTTGTCTGGAACAACTCTATCCACTATTAAAAATTTGAGAGATGAACTTAGAGCGCTTGACGGTGTCTCATCGGTTGTTTCCATTCTCGATGTCCCTCTCCTGGAAAGTCCCCCTATCCCTATTAAAGACTTATCTAGTACCTTGATCACCCTTGAGTCGCCAGACGTTGACACGAAACTGGCCAGGATTGAACTGAAGAACAGCCCCATCTATCAAAACCTACTGATCAGTCCCGATATGAAAACGACGGCACTTCAGATTACCTTTCCGAACAATCCAGGTGAAAAAATATTGCGGGAGCGCCGAAGCACTTTCAGGGAAAAGGAACGAAAAACGGGTCTGTCTCCCACGGAGCGGGAGGAATATAAAACACTGAGAAGTATCATCCGGAAGAACAACGATGAGAGGCGGCGGATTCGCCACCAGAATATCGCCGCGATCAGAAAGACTATGGAGCGATATCGTGGAGAAGCCGATCTCTTCCTTGGCGGGATCAGCATGGTTACAGATGACCTGATCACCTTTATCAAAAATGACCTCAAACTCTTTGGCGTGGGTGTTCTCTTTTTTTTGATCATCACTCTGAAAATCATCTTCAAGCAAAAACGCTGGATACTGATCCCCTTGATCTGTTGCTTTTCTGCCTCCTTATCCATGGTTGGATTTCTCGGGATGTTCGGCTGGGAGGTAACCGTCATCTCTTCCAACTTCATTTCGCTTCAACTCATTATTACGATGGCAGTTACAATTCATTTGATCGTCCGCTATCGAGAACTTGTCGATGAGCATCCCGAGAGGGAGCATCGCCAGATCGTCCTCGATACCGTAATGTTGATGCTTAAACCCTGTCTTTATGCCGCGCTAACGACAATCGCAGGCTTTGCCTCCCTCATTCTCTGCGATATTCTCCCGGTCATCAATTTTGGATGGATGATGATTTCCGGGATCACCGTCTCTCTTATCCTTACCTTTATTTTGTTCCCGGTCATCCTCATACTCATTGGTAAATCACCGCCACAACCCAGGAAAAAATCGATTTTCCCCCTGACTTCGATTCTGGCCGGATTTACAGAGCGTCGGGGGGGGCTCATCATGGTGATCAGTTTCATCGCTTTCCTGGTCAGCCTGGCCGGAATAATGAGACTTGTTGTTGAGAACAGCTTCATCGACTACTTTAAAAAGAGTACGGAGATTTATCGTGGAATGAAAGTCATCGATCAACAACTCGGAGGAACCACACCGCTTGATGTCATTATCGATCTGGAAGCCCTACCAGAGGTTCTTCCCTTGTCGAAAGAGGCTCCCGACTCGAGTGAAGGTGACGATTTTGGTGAGTTTGATGAGTTTAATGGAGACGAAGGGGGTGACACCTATTGGTTTACGACAGAAAAGATGGCCCTGGTGAAAAGGATTGATGCTTATCTCAACGAGATACCCGAGACAGGAAAGATCCTCTCCTTCGGAACCATGCTGAAGCTCGCAGAAAAAATGAACGACGGGGAGCCTCTTGATAACTTTCAGCTCGCCCTTCTTTACAAAGAGCTTCCTGAAGAATTTCGGGGTATTGTGCTGACCCCTTATATTTCAGTCGAACACAACCAAGCCCGTTTTTTTGTTCGGATCCGTGATTCAGACAAGTCACTGAAGCGGGATGCCCTCTTGAAGAAAATCCGCCATGATCTGACCCAGGATTTCGGCTTAAAAGAGGATCAGGTTCATCTGACTGGAATGCTTGTTTTATACAACAATATGCTACAGAGTCTTTTCAACTCACAAATCAAAACCTTAGGTGTCGCCGTATCGGCCCTGATATTAATGTTCCTTCTGCTCTTTAAATCACTCAAACTCAGCCTGATTGCAATTACGCCGAATCTCCTTTCAATTGGAATTGTTCTTGGTGTTATGGGATGGCTGAATATTCCTCTTGATATGATGACGATCACGATTGCGGCGATCAGCGTGGGGATTGCTGTTGATGATACAATCCACTACATCCACAGATTCATCCAAGAATTCAATAAAGACCCTAATTACATCCGCACACTCCACCGATGCCATGAGAGTATCGGTCAGGCAATGTATTACACCTCGGTGACCATCATTATCGGATTTTCAATTCTGACCTTTTCCAACTTCATCCCGAGCATTTATTTTGGTCTGCTGACAGGACTCGCGATGTTGATCGCATTGGTTGCAGCCATGACGCTCTTGCCGCAACTAATTATCCTTTTTAAGCCGCTCGGACCCGAGTTGGAACAAGGAAGCCATCAGACAAGATAACTCAGAGGGTGGACACAGCAGCAATGCCCACCCACACAAACCTTACCTCGAATCCAAACTCCAAGGTTTCGAAGATAAGGTAGCGTCGCTCCTAGAACAATCCAGACAATGCACGGACAAGACCCACCTCTAAAGCCGGTCTTGCCTCTTCAAACTGAAGATTGACTTTATTGGCCGTTGAAGAAATCCGTGTTCGGTATTTCCTTCTGTTTGTGGTCGTCTTGCTTTCCTGGCGAACAGTGGTTGAACCTGTCCCACCTCCTTGATTAAGGCGGGTAGAACTTTCCTGCCGCATAGGTCCTGCACTTCTCTCGGATATCTCAACGTCCGTGATCGTGGTAAAGGTTATATTCTTCGTCAGAGAACCGATTAACAACTCTGCAGCGCCGCCAAGTACCCCGCCGACAACGGCGCCCCGCCTGCTACGACTGATGGCAGATCCAAGAACCGCTCCACCGATGATTCCGCCAAAAGGGCCGTAACCATCCCGCATCGCTTCCTCAATCGCTGTGGGGTCCGCCTTTCCGACATATAAGATGTTTGCCTGCAAAATATAATGCGCCTTCTCAGGGTCATTTACGACCATGTATCCTCTTGAAACAATGCGCCCCATCACGCCACTCAGATCAAAGTCTTTATCAGAGCTGTTCCGGATACTTATGAATATGGTCCGCTTGGCAGGAGAAACCGGATCTAAAAAAATGCTGTCTGACATCCGAGTCCGCACATCGAGGTCTCGATGTGCGATAGATGTTTGCATTGCCGCACAGCCAAAGGTTCCAAGCAATAAAGAAAAAATAAGACCAAATGAAAATAAGGGCTTTACGCTGGGTGTCCTGCGATTTGTTTTAGAATACATCTCACCTCCTAATTTTTGATGTTTCCCCCATTCATTTTAAAATCTGAAAAGCCTTTGGAGACCTTCTGCCCTATTCTATCCCTATTTATGTCCTTTTCTCAAGTGTATGGACTCGCTCTCACCCTGGAAGAATCAAGGGAATCAACTTAAACACGTACAGGGAGTGAAAGTGAAGGTCACTGGCATGGGCGGGGAGCTAAAAATAGGTCTAAAAGAAAAACGGAACGTTTACCGGGTATTTTTCGGGGAATAGAAGAAACTCGCCCTGGGAGAACGAGGATAGATTGTTATACGTGTTCGTAAACACCCTCCATGTTCCTAGATACTAGGGAGCAAGGGGGGTAGCGATTTGGAAATGCCCATAAGGGGTAAGCCCTTTATTCATCATATCTTCAAATTGATCCACCATAAGCGGTCGACTGAAATAATACCCTTGTGCCGAATCGCAGCCCTCATCTCTGAGGAAGACCAGTTCACTTTCTATCTCGACCCCTTCCGCAATAACCTTGAGGTTCAAGGCGTGCGCCATCGTGATGATCGCCTTGACCAAATCCTGCTTCGTGGGATCGGTCGCAACATTATGGACAAAGGACTTGTCAATCTTAAGCAGATCAATTGGAAAACGTGAAAGATAACTCAGAGAGGAATAACCTGTTCCGAAGTCATCTATTGAGAGGTGAATACCCATCTCCCTGAAGCTTCCAAGTTTATCCACCGCATCTTTTCCCCCGTCCATCAGCAAACTCTCAGTGATTTCCAGGGTCAGAAGGTTCGGGGCCAGGCCGCTTCTCTTCAAGGAGTCGGTAAGCATCCTTGTAAAGGTCTTGTAATTAAACTGCCGGGTTGACATGTTGACTGCCATGTAGATTTCAAGTGGATACTGATTATGCCATTTTTCGAGTTGTCTGCAAGCCGAGAGCAACACCCACTCACCGATTTGAACGATCAGTTCCGACTGTTCTGCAATTGGAATAAATTTATCCGGGTAAACCAGGCCCCGCTTCGGATGATTCCATCTGAGGAGGGCTTCTGTACCGGACATCTGTTTGGTTTCAATATCAATGATTGGTTGATAATATATCTCCAACTCATTGCGTTCCAGAGCCATCCTGAGGTCCCATTCAATCGTTGCCCGTTCACGGGCTATCGCAGTCATCGACCGATTAAAGAATTTGTATGTGTTTCTACCCGCATCCTTTGCCTGATACATGGCCATATCGGAATTTTTTAACATTGTTGTGACATCGTCTCCATCAGCAGGAAACATCGTGATCCCAATGCTGGCGCTGACAAAAGCGTCGTGTCCTTTCAAGCGGAATGGAAGACTGGACTGTTCGATAATCTCCTTGGCCACCGCTTCCGCATCCTCTTTATCATTGATATTCGGCAAGAGAATCAGGAATTCATCTCCCCCGGAACGGGCGACGCTGTCATCCTCTTTTACACAGGCTTGAAATCGATTTCCCGCTTCCTTTAACAAATAGTCTCCCAGAGAGTGACCAAAGGTGTCGTTGACATTCTTAAACCGGTCGAGATCAATAAACATGAGTGCCAGGATCTTATTTTTTCGTTTAGAGTGCTTCATCGCCTGTGAAAGACGTTCAGAAAAAAGCAGTCGATTCGCAAGGCCGGTCAGTTGGTCATAATGGGCCCGGTAATACATATCTTCCTCGTTGAGTTTCTGCTTGGTGATGTCATTAAATAGCCCGGTGTACCTAACCACCTTCCCTTTATCGTCCTTAATAGACGTCACTGTGAGCCATTCTGGAAAAATCTCACCATTTTTACGGCGTTCCCAAATCTCACCGCTCCATCTACCTTTGGCATGGATGGTGTCCCACATTTCCTTATAGAAGGCCGCATCATGTTTTCCTGATGCGAGAATCCTGGGGTTCTTTCCAACAATCTCTTCTGGGGTATATCCTGTAATCTCCGTGAATGCGGGATTGACCGTGAGAATATTTCTGTTGGCATCGGTCACGGTAATTCCCTCAGCTGCGGATTCAAAGACGCTGACGGCTAGGCGACGGTTATCTTCTGCCCGCTTACGCTCTGTGATGTCATGGTAGAGGTAGAGGATGTATTCTCTTCCTTGAATTGAAAGGGTTCTGCTGCTTTTCAGGATATCGAGTATTCGACCATCCTTCGTTCGAAGCTTTGTTTCGTAGGTAGCACTTTCTCCCTTAAGAATCATTTCCCTGTATTTTTTTGCATCCTCTTCAGCCTCAACAATTTCGAAATCAGCAACCTTGAGGGTTTGAAATTTCTCACGCGTGTAGCCTAAGGTCTCAACGGCCTTATCATTAAACTCAGCCAATGCACCCGTCACCGCATCGACCAGGACGATAGAATCTGTCCCCTGCTCGAAAATGATGCGAAAGCGTTTCTCCGATTCACGTCGTGCTTCTTCTGTAAGCTTTATTTTTCCGATTGCCCTTTGTGCGTAGACGGCAAAGCAGATAATAGTGACGATAATGAAGGAACGCATCCAGATTTCATTGGAATCAGCTTGGAGAAGGCGAACAAGGTAGGGCTCATCAATAAAAAGGGTGTCTATCCAGGACTCAAGAAACCAAAACAAAACGCCGACGCCGACCGCAAAACGGATCAGGTTCACTTCGGTTGTTTTTTCCTGCACCTGCATCCTGTCCTCCCAATAAATGAGCAACTGCATTATAAGGTGTTACTCAATGAACAATCAAGATAAACGATAGAGAAACGTGGTAGATATTCTGCAACGAATAGACCTATCGGAAATATTTGACCTCTTTTTTTATGAAATGCTATCTTCTGAACTCAGATCGTGAGCACAATGCTCGTCCCCAGGGGGCGGGGTTCTTCAAAAGATCAATATAGAATAGAGTGCATCACCAAAGAGGCTTGCATTGCAAGCCGGGTCGTCCAGGAGGAAGGTCATGCCGCTATACCACCCGAAACACAGAGAAGAAGCTAAGGCCGTGAAGAGTGAAGTCATGGCAACCATTGTCCATGCTTTCCTGGAACGCGTTCAGGCGTACAGTGAAGAAACAATTGATAAGAAATGGGCTGAATTAAATAAAGGAGGAGAAATCAATGCGGAGGCAGTTCAAAAGCATTCAGACTGGGTCCGCTACCATCAGTTTAATGAAATCGCCCTCAAAGAAATAGAAGACGGAACATTAGATTCCTGGTTTGCGACCCTCATGAAATAGTCTATCACTACGAGGGAGACATTGGAGGAATTTCCTTTTTTTTACAAAAGTGAGGCTCCACAAACTTATCATGTACAGTTGGCCACAGATTAAAACAGATCTCTTTCCTTATTTGCTTTGAAAATTTTACAACCTCAGTTATATTGTTTTTACTTCTCCAAGACTTTTCTCTCCTGATCAGGCTTGGAACTCCATCACATGGGTTAAAAATACCATGCTTTCAGCACCCTCATTGTTCCGACGCCTAGGTCTATTCCTCTTATTGCCCTTCATCTTGGCTGGTTGTTGAGGAGGTGACAGCGAGATATTGCTGGAAAAACCTCGATTACTCGGGCATCCAACCATAAAAAAGACTATGTCGATAGTCGCTGCTGGGAACAATACTTGTTTCATGCTAAGCGATGATACAGTCCGGTACTGGGGGCGAAATATGGATGGACAACTAGGAGATGGAACGACATTCGATTCCTCAACCCCAGTTACCGTAGTCGGGATAAGTGATGCAATATCTATCGGAGTAGGTTTTCGACATAGCTGTGCCGTTATTTCTGGTGGCAAGATCAAATGTTGGGGCTTTAATTTCTTCGGTCAACTTGAGAATGGGACAAGCAATAGTTCATCTACCCCAGTTCTGGTTGATGGGATTTCAAACGCAGTTTCGATCTCGCTAGGCCGTCTTCATACCTGTGCCCTCCTTACAGGAGGATCACTAAAATGCTGGGGAGATAACAATGCTTGGCAACTCGGCAGCCCCATTATTACCCCCTCCGGATTATTTAACTTCTCCTCTGTTCCTCTTCTAATAGAAGAGATCATTGATGCCGTTGACGTGGCATCTGGGGCTAATCACTCGTGTGCCCTCATCGTTAACGGAATGATTGAATGTTGGGGAATAAATTTCTTTGGTGAACTTGGGAACAGAATCATCCTTGGATCACATGTCCCAGTAAATGTCACAGGGATTTCAACGGCGACAAGCATCTCAGCTACGCTCTTTCATAATTGTGCAAGACTTTCAGATGGAACAATTAAATGTTGGGGTAATAACCAATTTGGTCAGCTGGGTAACGGAACGACTACAAATTCCATCTCCCCGGTAGACGTTATGAAATTCCAGTAAACTAGTCTGAGCTTCGAGTTTCGTAAAATAAATCCAGTCTTCTCCTCCTACTACTGACCTGGCTGTCATGCCCCCTTTTGATCATTAATTACTGGTTCAGAACCTCCTCTTCCCCGAATATTTTCAAGATGTACCCTTCATTTAATCTGACCGTTCCTCGCAAGACGAGTTCTTTCTTTCGAGAATAATCCACTAGAGCAACCCTCTTTAGAGAGCTTCACAACGATCTTCTGCTGGGCTGAAGAAAAGGCGTAATCGCCTAATTTTTCGATGGGCACCCAGTGGTGTTTGGAAGATTGATCGATCCCTTTTTTCTTTTTACGGCAGATGAAGACATGGAGGGTCATTTTGAAATGGGTAAACACATGCTTAATCTCCATCCATTGATGAGAGACTTCGATGTAAAATCCCATTTCTGTTTCGAGTAGGGTCTTCACACTATTTTCATGCCCTTCCTCCCTGAAATCCAAACCCAGCCTTCCTCCGGGTAACTCCCACAGGCCTCCCAGCAGTCCTTTTAAGGGCCTTCGGCGGATGAGAACCCCTCTCGCATCAAAAATAATACCCGCCACATGATCAAAATGCGGGACCTTCTTACGTACAGCTCTCACCGGTAAGGTCTCCTCCACCCCCTCCTGATAGGCCCCGCACCCTTTATTGACCGGGCAGATCAGACATTGCGGGCGCTTGGGCGTACAGATCGTGGCCCCCAGATCCATGATGGCCTGGGTATAGACATGCGCTTCCTTTTTGGGAAGAAGTCTCTCGGAACAATCCCAAAGCCAGACCTCAACTTCTTTCCCTTTTGGATCTTTGTCAATCAAGAAATAACGGCAAAGAACCCGGCGAACATTTCCGTCAAGAATCGGCCATCTTTGCTTGAAAGCGATGGTCAGAATCGCTCCTGCCGTTGATCGACCAATCCCCGGAAGTGAAATAATGTCTTCATACCTGGAAGGAATCCTGCCGTCGAATTTTCTGAGGACCTCCGTGGCCGCTTGGTGAAGATGCCGTGCGCGGGCGTAGTAGCCAAGGCCAGCCCAACGCTTCATCACATCATCTAAAGAGGCTGCAGCAAGATCTTGTATCGTGGGGAAGGTCGTTATAAAACTATGGTAATAAGGTAGGACCGTCGCAACCTGTGTTTGCTGTAGCATAATTTCAGACAGCCAGATTAGATAGGGGTCTGAGGTGTCGCGCCAGGGAAGCGAGCGTCCGGAATGACGATACCAACTCAGGAGAGAGCGTGTGAAATACCGGGAACGGTCAATCACCATCTTTATTTCCGGCACCGGAACCGGTCTTAATCTTATTTTTTTTGAGTTCCCGCTTTAATTCTAGAATCTGGAGTTCCAGAATTTTGAATCGTTCCGAAATCGGATCGGGTAGGTTGGTGTGGTCCAGAACCCCTCTTCCTTCTTCCTGACGGCGAATCATCTTTCCGGGAATTCCGACTACGGTTGCGTGGTCCGGCGCCGAACGAAGGACAACCGAATTCGCACCGATTCGAACATGATCTCCGATCACGATTGCCCCCAGCACCTTGGCCCCGGCCCCCACGATGACGTGGTCTCCCAGGGTGGGATGTCGCTTGCCCGGCTCAAGACCCGTTCCACCCAAAGTCACTCCCTGGTAAAGGGTCACGTTATCCCCAATCTCCGTTGTCTCGCCAATCACCACGCCCATTCCATGATCGATAAAAAACCCCTGGCCAATTACCGCGCCAGGATGGATCTCTATTCCGGTCATAAAACGTGCAATGTGCGAAATAAGACGAGGGAGCACCGGTATTCGCGCCTTCCAGAGGATGTGGGAAATCCGATGCATAAAGAGTGCGTGAACACCCGCATAGGTGAGTACAATCTCTATGAGACTCCTCGCAGCAGGATCCCTTTCTGACGCCGCCTTGAGGTCCCCTTTTATCGTCCTAAACATGGAATATTTCCCTTTATCATCCCCTTAGACTCTTCAATCAGAGCGACCGCTTGCACGGCAATTCCTTCACCGCGTCCAATAAATCCCATCCCTTCATTCGTGGTCGCCTTGATATTTACTTGATCCTCTCCAATCAACAGACATCGGCTGATGTTCTTCTTCATCCCTTGGGCATAGGGAGAAATCTTAGGATGTTCGGCAATGATAACCGCATCAACATTCACAACAGACCAGCCTTTTTCTGAAAGTAGATGCCCTACTTCTTCCAGAAACTTCAGGCTGGATATCCCTTTCCAGCGGGGATCATTGTCAGGAAAATGGACGCCGATATCTCCTTGCCCTGAGGCCCCCAGGAGGGCATCGCAGACAGCATGCAAAAGCACATCAGCATCGGAATGACCTTTGAGTCCCTTACTACAGGGTACATCTATGCCACCCAGGATGCAACGGCGCCCCTCTTCAAAGGGGTGAACATCATATCCTATGCCAATACGTGTCATAAAAGAGGCCTGTCCCGCCTGGTTTTAATTCGCCCTTGAAGCATTCTTTCCCGATAAATTAACTCGACCAGTTTCAGGTCCTCTGAATTGGTAATCTTTATATTTTCCACAGACCCTTCTATGCACTTCACTTTTTTCCCCATCTGTACGACCAGCATCGCGTCATCCGTCCCGATGAGATTTTCCTGAGCGGCCTGCCGGTAGGCATCCCCTAATAAACCCAGGCGAAAGCCTTGAGGGGTTTGCATCGCCCATAGATTCTCCCTGGGGATACTCCTTACAAGCTCTTTTATTTTAGAGACAATTTTAAGGGAATCCGCAACAGGGAGGGCTGCAACGGCTGCACCATATTGTTCTGTGGCACAAATCACCTTTTCAATGATTACAGGAGAAACCAGGGGGCGAACCCCGTCATGGACAAGAACGATATCCTCAGGCTGGCCTTCTTCTTCGAGAAGAACAAGTGCTGCACGGACCGAGTCCTGACGTTCATCTCCTCCAGGAATGATCCTCTTCACTTTTGAAAGTGAATACTCCGCGATCAGGGATTCTGTAAAGGATTGATCTTCTTGATTGACAACAGGGAGTATCTCATCCACCAGAGAAATTTTCTGAAAAATAGTCAATGTATGGATAAGGACAGGAAGGCCATCGAGCCCAAGAAATTGCTTCTTTGTCTTCCCGCCGAATCGCTTACCCTGCCCTGCCGCCGGGATGATGACAAAGACCATTAATTTTTTCTCATGGATGAGATTTCCGCTCGGCCCGGTTCTCCCTGTACGCGACTAAAAATCATCCGGCCAGCCGGGGTCTGAAGGACACTGGTGACAACGATGTCGACATTTTTACCAATTCGTTTTTTTGCCTCGTCGACCACAATCATTGTTCCGTCATCGAGGTAGGCAATTCCCTGGCCAAGTTCTTTTCCCTCTTTCAGGACAAAAACGCGCATCACCTCTCCAGGGAGGACAACAGGCTTTAAGGCATTGCAGAGTTGGTTGATATTTAATACACGGACACCCTGCAGTTCGGAAACCTTATTCAGGTTCAGGTCATTCGTGACCACCTTGGCCGAGATTTTTTTTCCGAGTGCAACCAGCTTGGAATCGACCTCCCGGATCTTGGGGAAGTCATCATCCACGATACGGACATCTATGTCGTCCATATTTTGTATCCGGTGCAGGACATCGAGACCTCTACGGCCCCGCGCTCTTTTTATGGAGTCAGAAGAATCAGCAATATGTTGAAGCTCTTGGAGGATGAACTGCGGAATGATGAAAACGCCCTCCAGGAAACCGGTCTCACACAGGTCAGCGATTCTTCCATCAATAATCACACTGGTATCCAATAATTTCTTATTGGAGACACCCGAATTCTCTTCATGAGAATTTCCACTCCTTAAGAGGGAAGGGTCCTTTTCTATCTTCAAGGAAAGCACGGTCCCCATATACGTGAAGAATAAAATGGAAAACCCATTCCATACCAGGGAAACAGCAGGACTCAGGACTAAAACCGGTTCAACCAGGAGGGCGATTATTCCACTCGTGAGCGCCCCGACACTGAATCCAATCAAAGCCCATAACAACCGTCTCACTACCTCTTTTTCTAAAAAGATGGTGAAGACCATCACCATCAGCCATACAAAAAACCCGATTCCGCCGCCGACAAAGGGATTCACGACCTCCAGTCGGGAGGAAAGTGAAAAACCGATTAAGATACTCAGTAGTCCAAAAAGAAAATGTACACCATATGGTTTTGACATTATAAAATCCTTCCTTCAATGTATGAGTTAGATTTAGGTTCATATAAATATTTTTATATGTCATTATCTTATCATTAAATATTGTATTTAATACCTTAAGTTTATTGTAACTTGCTGGCTTGATGGTCTCCAACCTAAGTGCCATCCTCCACCCCCAAAATAGCATTTTCACGGTGTCAGCGTCAGAAATAAGGTTCTCTCTTGCCGACGGATTAAAAGCAATATTGCCTGATTGTCCGGCCTCGCAGAAAGTTTTTCTTCATAGTCTTGTAAATCGTGAATTGATCCATGATTTACCTCCATAATGAGGTCGCCCCGACGCAGGCCGGCTTCTTCCGCAGAACTCCCCGGTTCGACGCGCATGACGACGACACCTCGTTCCTCACGGTCTAAACCAAGTTGGAGCGCAAGATCTGTAGTAAGCTTCTCTACCTCGATTCCAGCCAGACTTTTACTCGGAATCGACTTTCCTTCTCCCCGTCCTCTGGCAAACATATCCTTTGGCTGGGTCTCAATGATGACATCCAGATCAACTTCCTCCTTGTTCCGAATCACTTGAACCTTTCCACGGCTTCCGACTTCTGCCCTTGCAACAATATTTCTCAGTTTGGCTGAATTCTCGACGGCCTGCCCCATAAATGTGATAATCACATCGCCTCTTTTGAACCCTGCTCGCTCTGCAGGGCTATTCGATATGACCTCACTCACCAGGGCACCTTTTACCTCCTTCAGGCCAAAGCCTCTGGCCAGTTGTGAGGTGATATCCTGGATCGCTACGCCCAGCCACCCTCGGACAACCTTCCCATTTGTCACAAGACTGTCTACGACAGACTTGACCATATTACTAGGAACCGCAAACCCGATCCCCATATATCCCCCACTCCGGGTAAAGATTGCCGTATTAATTCCGACCAGTTTACCCTGGATATTGACCATCGCGCCTCCGGAATTCCCCGGATTAATCGCAGCATCCGTCTGGATAAAATCTTCGTAGTCTGTCAGGCCGACATTTGCCCTGCCGATTGCCGAGACGATGCCCATTGTCACCGTCTGCGTGAACCC
This sequence comes from Candidatus Manganitrophaceae bacterium, assembly GCA_012960925.1. Classification (NCBI taxonomy): domain Bacteria; kingdom Pseudomonadati; phylum Nitrospirota; class Nitrospiria; order Candidatus Troglogloeales; family Candidatus Manganitrophaceae; species Candidatus Manganitrophaceae bacterium. Next base: position 7,890 of record DUAG01000014.1, on the reverse strand, counting down.
AAAGGGGCTGCCAATGGCCAGGATGTATTCTCCGACCTGAAGTTGACTGGAATCCCCCCAGGCAACGGTTGGAAGATTGTTTGCATCGATCCGGATGACGGCCAAATCACTTTTTGGATCAGTCCCTACTACCTTTCCGATGAATTCTCGTTTATCGGACAAAAGAACCCTGATCTCGTCTGCCTTTTCTATCACGTGATTATTCGTTACAATCAAACCGCTGGGATCAACGATCACCCCGGAACCGAGACTCTGAGACCTTCTTTCTTTTGGAACTTCTCGCCTTTCCTTCGGGTTGCCACCGAAAAAACGCTTGAAGAAGGGATCATTAAAGGGAAAACCCGATGAATCGTCCCCTTTCTTCCTTGTCCGTGACGTAGAGATATTGACGACAGCCGGCGTGACCGATTTCGATATTGCAACAAAGGCCTGCTGTGTGCCGTCAATAGAGGGCGGTTTTATTCTAAGGGCCTCATCGACAGCCTGGCCAGGCGGAATGGAATGAAACTCAGAGACCAGGACGATGCCGATAATCACCCCCGCAAAGATCAGGAAGGCAGGAAAAATCAGGCGCTTGATCCCTAACTTATCGTTGTTATTCAAGAAATCCTTCTTTCTTTATTCAAGTTTTGACATTATACTATAGCGATTTTAATATTGTAAAGCGATGTAACAATCCATCTTGCCCGTCTTTTCCTCCAGGGTGGCGTTGCTCCGGTGCTCGAATCCTCACGTATGTACCCATACGCTGCGGTTCTATGCTCCTCGCGCCTTGCCCTGAAGGAAATCCAGGCAACCTGAATCGTTACATGTAACTTTCATATTCATTCCCAACTCAGGAAAAATAACTTATGGACAAAAAAAAGGAATGGGCCAGGAAGGGACGGACCTTTATCTGGCATCCTTTTACTCAGATGAAGGAGTGGGAAGAAGAAGACCCAACCATCATCGTCGAAGGAAACGGGGTCACACTGACCGATCTGAATGGCAAGAAATTTCTCGATGGAAACTCGTCGATTTGGGTCAATCTCCACGGCCATCGCAATAAGACAATTAATGACGCCTTAATCCGCCAGATCGGAAAGATTTCACACAGCACTCTGCTGGGTCTGTCAAACCTCCCTGCAATAGAACTTGCTGAAAAACTTCTTCAGATCGCACCCAGTGGAGAAGCTCCCCCCGGAAAGCTGACAAAGGTCTTTTATTCAGACAACGGGTCGACTGCGGTTGAAGTGGCCGTGAAAATCGCCTACAGCTATTGGCAGAACCAGAAAAAGAAGGACCGAAAAAAGAAAAAGTTTATGGTCTTTGATCGGGCTTATCATGGAGACACCCTTGGCTCTGTCAGCCTTGGGGGCATCGACCTCTTCCATCGGGCATACCAGCCCCTCCTCTTTAAGACAATCAGGGTGCCCCCGCCAAGCTGTTACCGCTGTCCCCTATCACTTTCTCACCCTTCCTGCAAGGTTGCCTGTTTGGATGAGGTAGAAGCCTGCATGAAAAAACATGCCGCAGAAACAGCCGGCCTGGTTATTGAACCATTGGTGCAGGCCGCCGCAGGAATGATTACCAGTCCACCGTATTATCTTGAACGTATCCGGGCACTCTGCACCCGCTATAACATTCTCATGATCGCAGACGAGGTTGCGACCGGTTTTGGGCGAACGGGGAGGATGTTTGCCTGTGAACATGAGGGTGTCACCCCGGATCTGATGGCGATATCAAAAGGCCTTACGGGCGGCTACCTGCCTCTCGCGGCAACCTTGACCACACAAGAGATCTATGACGCCTTCCTTGGAGAATATTCGGAATTTAAGACCTTCTTCCACGGCCACAGCTACACAGGTAATCCTCTCGGATGCGCTGCCGCGATTGCCAGCCTGGAGGTATTCAAAAAAGAAAAGGTTCTGGCGAAGCTTCAAAAAAAGATCGACTTTCTAAAGAAAGGGCTGGCGCTATGGAAACGGTGGCGACATGTCGGAGAGATTCGTCAGATTGGCTTCATGGTCGGAATTGAGCTGGTGGCGGACAAAAAGGAGAAGAAGACCTATGCCCCTGAGGAGCGGATTGGATGGCATGTTTGTCTGGAGGCAAAAAAAAGAGGGGTCCTTCTTCGCCCACTTGGAAATGTAATCGTCCTGTTACCACCCCTTTCGATTTCGTTGCGGGATTTGAATAGACTGATTCAGGTTACTGGAGAATCGATCCGAGCAGTAACATTAAGAAAAAAATCTTAGTGCATGAAACACCCTCTGCATGTGCAGAACTGCGACATCACAGTTCAAGGGATGAGGGAGTCAAAATGGTCTAATGACCGAAAGGTGGTTGGCGGACTCTGAACCCGACGACTGCTTGCATTGTTTTTTTGAAGAAGATATTTGATCCCAAACGAATCTGCAGCACGAAGGACGGCTTCATTGTCATCGACAAATAAGGTCTTCGATTTATCAAAAAGAAGAACCCTCTCCGCCCCTCTCCAGAATTCCAAGTCCTCTTTCGGAACCCCGATGTCGCTTGAACAGAGTATCGTATCCAGATATGGACTCAGGTCCGTCTGTCCAAGTTTAATCTGTACTGTCTTTGGATGGGCATTTGTCACCAGAACAACTTCTTTTCCTCCATCCTGAATAAACTTTAGAAAAGGAAGGACTCCTAGATGAACCCGTACCTGATCAGACATCTCTACCTTTAGAGCCACAATATCAAGTCCCAGACGGTCTGACCAGTAGTAAATATCCGTCCAATTCAAGGTCCTTTCCTCTCCTTTAAAAGCGGCATAAAGCAGTTTTTTGGCCTCAGATAAAGAGATCCCTCTGAGATCGGAAAACTTTTCAGGAACAAGTTCTTCCCAGAAGTAATCATCAAAATATCGATCAAGGAGGGTGCCATCCATATCCAGAAGCACGGTGTCGATTTTCTCCCAGGGAATCATTTCTACTCCTGAAATTATAAATATGGCCCGTAAATTAGAGTATTCCTCTCAAACACTTTACGGCAGGAAATCGATCCTGTCAAAGAAAGATCCGTGAACCGAGTTTAATCAATGGTCGCCTTGACGGTCCGGGATCAGGTGAAGTAGAGTGCAGAATAAACATTGGACCAAGGGCAAAGATGAAGAAAAAAGAATGGGATCTCGTCATTGTTGGAGGCGGCCCGGGAAGCATGGCCCTCGCTCTGTCACTTGATCAAAAGGGCTACCGTATTGCTATTCTTGACCGACAATCCTCCCCGGTATCCTATCCAAGAGGCGAGATTGTTCAACCAAATAGCCTGAAGATCCTTGAAACACTTGGTCTTCTGACTGAATTACTCAAAGATGATATTCATCTCAATAAAGCAGTCCACTTTTACCAAATGACGGGTACGCATCTTTGCACGGTGAACTATCAAACGCTTCCCAAGCCCTACGATTACTCCTTGATCCTGCTCCCCAAGACCATTCAAAAAATCCTGATAGAAAGGGTTGCCGCGTCATCCAACATCGAGATGTTCTGGGGTGCCCGCTTTGAGAACCTCTTTATGGAAAGGGGAAATGTAATCGGGGCCGAAGTCACCACCCATGAGGAAAGAACTCTTTTCAAGGCACCCATCATTGTTGGTGGGGATGGGGTCAGATCGCGTGTTCGAGATGCCTTTCATATCAAGTACCGGCTCCATCAATATAAACACGGTTACATCACAGGTATTATCACGCGCCCGGAGGGGTTTCATGAAGATTCAAGATACTATCTCGGGAAAGGTAAGATCTTTGGCCTCTTTCCTGTTTCAAAGCAAGAATGCTACTTCTTTTATCTGCTTCCCTTCAACAAATTGGAGGAATTTCAAAAGCAAGGTATTCAGAGATTCAAGGATGACCTCCTTTCAATGAATGATCCGGTCCGTTCTTTTCTGGAAAAACCTCTCGAAGGCATCTCTTCCTGGGAAGAAACATCTTTTATGCCCTGCTTTCGGGTCCGTTGTGATCAATGGGTCGTTGATGGAGGTGTTCTCCTCGGAGATGCCGCACACGCGATGAATCCGCATGTCGCCCAAGGAAGAAATTCGGCCATGGAAGACGGGGTGGTCCTGGCTGAAATACTGGATAACTGTTTTCAAAAGGGAGATTTTTCCAGAAAGGCTCTTCAGCCTTATGAAATGATCCGCCGAAAAAAAATCGATCTTTTGCAAGACCTTGGTGACGAAATGGCCTGGCTCTGGAACAGCGGTTGGGGACCACTCGTCTGGGCCCGGGACCGTATCTTTCGGACAATTGGCCGCAACCCCAACCTTCACGCCAAAATGCTGACCACGATTTCCGGTCTTGAAATGTGTCCTTTTACCCTTTACGACCGCTGGAGGGCGCTCCACCTCTTTTAGTGGCAACACTGACCTTCGACAACATCAGTAACTTCTCATTTTTTGCAATTATTGCCGATTACTGTCTCCATTTATCTTTCCATATAGGGAGTTTCGATGTATATTTACAGTAAAAGTGGGGTTTGATATAGTCGTTTAGAGTCCATCGGATTAAAATGCCTCCTTTAAGATAATAAATATATTCAGGAAAGGGTATTCATCTATGAAGATCACAAGTAGACCGTTATTTTATTTATCATTGCTCGTTCTCATCGGGTTGTTCACGGTGACCCTTTCGTGCTCATCCGCAGAGGCAAGAAAAGACAAACACTATCAAAGAGGAATTGAATACGCCAAAGAAGAAAAATATAAAGAAGCCATCATTGAATTTAAAAATGTCATTCAAATTGACCCGGAAGATATGGAAACAAAATATCAGCTTGGGCTCGTCTATTTAAAGCTGGGCGGCATGAGCAATCTCCGAAATGCTTTTAAATTTCTCAGCGAGGCAGTAGAGAAAAAACCTGAATTAATAGATGCACAAATAAAATTGGGGAACCTTTTCCTTTTATCGAACGAACTGGACAAAGCCAAAGAAAAAACAGCCCTGGTTTTCAAGGATAACCCGGATAATATTGAAAGCCATCTTCTCCAGGCAAGAATCTATTTGAAAGAGAATCGATTAGAGGATGCGGAGAAGTCTTATCGACATCTTCTCATACTCGACTCCCAAAATCTTCCAGCTTATTATGAACTTTCAGGGATTCGCCTTCGAGAAAAAGACGCGAAAGAAGCCGAATCACTTCTGCAGACCGCCCTTTCCATCGAAACCGGCTCAATCGCATCCAATATGGCCCTTGCCCGTTTCTACCAGGTGACCCAACAGAACAGCAAGGCTGAAAAACACTATAAGAAAACGGTTGAATTATCACCCGAAAACAACTTGCTATATTTTTCTCTCGCTAACTTTTATCAAAGTATCAATCGATTGCCCGAGGCTGAAGCCACTCTTGTGAAGGCAACTCAACTCTCGGAGGATAATCCGGATCCATTCATCGTCCTTGGAAATTTTCACCAGGCCCATGGAAACCTGGAAAATGCGGAAGAAGCCTACCTTCACGCAAAAAAAGTGAAACCGGATCTCCTCGTGAGTAGCAAAAAGCTCGCAGTTCTCTATTTAGGCCAAAAAAGAAAAGAAAAAGCTCTTTCGATGATTGAAGAGATCCTTGAAAAAAATCCGGGTGATCCGGATGCCTTCTTTACCAAGGGTCGTATCTATTTGTCTGAAAGGAAGGTAAAGAAAGGAGCCGACCTTTTCCAAAAGGTCATTCAAACAGAACCGACCTATCCATTCGCACACTATTATTTGGGACTGTCCCATCTTGCAATGGGCAATATCCAGCAGGCAAGATCTGAATTTTCCGAAGCAGTTCAACAGCAGCCGAGAGATCATCGCGCGCGTCTTTCACTTGCCCAACTGCATATCAAATCCCGTTCGTTTGATTTGGCGCTTATAGAAGCGGAGAAAATCATTCAGGCAAACCCTTCAGACTGGAAAGCACATGTTATCTTTGGGGATGCCTCTGTCTCAAGTGGCAAAATTAAACAGGGGGAGGAAATTTATAAAAAGGTCATCGATTTGGCCCCGAATGAGCCGGTCGGATATTTTCGGATGGGGGTACTTCGGAGGGCACAGAGAAAGGAATCGGAGGCCTTGACCCTTTTTGAAAAGGCAATGTCACTCAATCCAAACCTGATCGATGCCCTCTCACAGATTGTCGCGACCCATTTGGGAAAGGGGGATTCCGAAAAGGCGGTGCTACGGGTATCGGCACAGATAGAATCCACCTCGGACAATGCCCTCTTTTATCACTTGAGGGGAAGATTGCACGCCAACCAGAAAAATTTCAAGAAGGCCGAAGCAGACTTTATGAAGTCGATTGAGATCACCCCGAACTATTTGGCTCCGTATATCGACCTGGGTACGCTCTACAGCCAAGAAAAACAATTTGACAGAGCCCTGCAGCAACTCGCGGAAGCAATCAAAAAGGATCCAAAGGTCCTTGCGGCTTATATGCTCCGTGGCGTAATCTTCGAGGCGAATAACGACTACAAAAAGGCCCAGACCGAATATGAAAAGGCATTAGACATAGATGGGAAATTTGCACCGGCGGCCAACAACCTGGCTTGGATCTATGCAGAGCATGGCGGGAACATCGACCGGGCACTGACATTGGCGCGGATTGCCAAAGAGAAACTCCCTGACAATCCTTCGGTCTCTGATACCCTCGGCTGGATCTATGTTAAGAAAAATGCCTATCTCAAGGCGATCAGCCTGCTCAAAGAAAGCACAGCAAAACTCGAAAAACACCCTGTCGTCCGGTATCACTTAGGGATTGCCTATTATAAGAATGGAGACGCTCAAAAGGCCAAAAAAGAATTAGAGGCCTCCCTTGCACTTTCTAAGGATTTTCCGGGAGCGGATGAGGCTCGTAAGGTGCTTGGGGAGTTATGAAGTTATAGGGGACAGGGTGTACAGGGGTCGTAAAAAACAGGAGAGTAGACAGAGGCAGTTTTCTCCTTCGTGGCCCGCCCTTTCTGACGGTTCAGTGTTCCACTTCAGCTAAGCTGCCGATCGATTTAAGCATCTCTTTAAGATTATTCAAAAGGGGTGTCTGTGAAGTACAGGATACAAGTTCTACCCCCTGATCGTCCTATACCTTTTTCTCATCGCCAGCCCAAACCCCGCCAACCCGGAACCTAGAAGCGCAAGCGTCCCCGGTTCGGGAACAGCCGTCGCGTCATGTGAGAAAGGAGCAAACTTATAATTTCCGTGTTTATCCCCTTCATAGATATGGTCATAGGTATCAAAATGCACCGTTGTAAATCCTGAGATAGCAACAGTATAGACGTTGACCTGACCATTACCTGGAAAGTCTAAAGGAAACATATTGATAAAGTCCCCAATAGGAGAGTCTGTTAGCGTAAAACCTCCAAGATTCCACTCAAAAAAACTTGTTCCTGATCCATAGATCGAGTGGGACGCGAGAGAGCTTCCGTCCCCCCGGATCGGAATTGCTCCATCACTGGAAGCAAAGTTAGATGTCGGCACAGGATTCGAGGGTGTCGAAAGATCACCCGATGTTCCGAGAAGATCAGTTGTTGTTGAAACCAAGGAAATGCTCCCTCCAGAAACTTCGGCTGTCGAAACAGCTGCAGCAAGCTTTATATCGGCAATCGTTCCAACGGAACCGACATCACCTATCACCCAAAGTTTAAAGGGGTCTAATGTATTGATGACCCAAGATTCAGTCACTGTGTCATAAGTAGAACCCTCAATATAGATCTGAAGCACAGGGACCGCCCAAGACGATGTCACCATTAAAGATGAAAAATAAAAAACCCCAAACATCATTATTATGATTAATCGATGGTTACATTTTTTCATATCACTCTTCAGCCTCCTTCTCTCTTTTCCGAGTTATAACTGAAAGTGGTGTATGGAGGGCTTGAAAAAAAGCGGCGTATCTGGTTGATTTGAAACTGCGAATGAAT
>DUAG01000013.1 GCA_012960925.1 Candidatus Manganitrophaceae bacterium | reverse complement strand
GCTCTGGCTACCGTTCAGGTAAATGGCTCCATCAAACTTACCGGTCTGGAACTCAATCGGGCCACCTTCCTCAACGCCATGATTCTCAGCCTTCGCATCATCAAAGTCTGAATCCAGTGGCCAATAGGATACCAAATTCGTTTCAAAAGCAATTGCAGTAACGACTAACGGATCGGTTCCGTCCTGAATCTCATTGAAGTCAGAAATACCATCACCGTCCGTGTCCTTATTCTCAGGGTCAGTTCCGGCAGCAATCTCCTCACCATCAAGCAGACCGTCACGGTCCGCGTCAGGGTTCAATGGATTGGTATTGTGCACTTCGATCTCTTCCTTGTCAGTGAGCCCGTCCTCGTCCGAGTCCGCCATGTCGGGTTTGGTCCTTAGCTCAAACTCTTCAATATTGGTGAGTCCGTCATTGTCCGGGTCACCTTCAGGGTCATCGACCCCGTACTTCTCCTCCCAGTAATCCGGTAACCCGTCCCCGTCCGCGTCGTCAGTACCGGCGACCGCGATCACCAGATTGTCGATGAACAGGTCCTCGTTGGCACCGCCTACACGGGCCGAGATAATAAAGTTATGTTCGTCATTGGCAACGAACGCTCCGGTGTCCACTTCGCTGAAGTCAGCGTTGGTGGTCAGTCCGGTCGTCGTGAAGGAAGCCCCGTTAGTTGGGTTCCAGCGAATCTCCATGGTTCCGGTCTTCCTTGAGTCGTCCTCAAGAATGATACCGTTAGTAAAGTCGAGCTCACCAAGGTCTGCTCCTCCTGCAATCCCGGAGATGTTCACGCCTTGCTCAGCGTCATCGTTACGCCAGGTATCAACTTCCCAGGAAATATTCTCAGTCACGCCCGGGCGCGTGGCCATTCCTTCTTCAGCTTGTCCCTGATCACCCAATGGTGCATCACCGTAGTTGAAGGAGAATCCGTCAGCAGGATCATTGGCGCCGGGTGAGTCATACAACTCGTAATCAAAGGTCACGGTGAAGCCCTGCGAGGAGCCGGGCAGTGCCGGAACCGAGAAGCTCGAGAAGCCGAGCCCCTGCTGGTCAATGGTCAATTGCAGACGTCCGTCCTGCACTGATGCGGCCTGACCGAAGATGATCGAGCCATCATCAAGGTCCGTGGTGCCATCATCATATTCGTCAAAGTTTTGTGAATACGTGGCTCCCGCTCCACCGGCCCCGATCGGGCTGGCTCCGTCCGCCAACGCCTGAATCATTCCTTCAGGGAGCACTTCCCGCCAGATCGCCACGTCATCAACTTCCCCGTCATACTGCTCAGTGCCATTGTTGCGGGCACCGAAAAGGAACGTCCCTCCTCCGTTAGGCGCACGTTGAGGGATCGGTCCGCCATCCAACTGACCATTTAAATAAATCGCAGCCGAGTCCGCTTCCCCGTCATAGGTCCATACTGCGTGCACCCACTCCTCTGCTACCAAAACAGTGCTGGCGTTCCAGTCCGCTCCCCAGTGCGCACTGTGAAGTAATCCCCCGCTACGGATTCCGTTGTGGATGCCCTGGTTGGTTTGGCCCCACATGAAGCCCTGACCACCGGCAGAACCGATTGGCTTGAGCCAGCAGGCGAAGGTGTAACTGCCGTCCTCGAAGGTATTGATCATGGAATTCATGTCGATGTCCGGGAAATCAATGTGCCCACCAGTGAAGCTTGCCCCGGTTCTTGGTGTTGGCCCGTCAGGGGCCCCCTCTACATCAAAACTTACTAATCCATCCACTACTCCGTTATAACCGTTCCCGCTCAGGTCCTCGGCCTCCTCTTCGAAGTCAACGTAAAGGAAAGGAGGCAGAAGCGCTCCCTTACTGTTTGGGTCATGCGGGTCCGTGCCACCGGCAATTTCACCACCGTCTCCGTAATTGTCCCCGTCCGTGTCACGATTGTGTGGATCGGTTCCGGTATCATCATTATCAACTAAGATTCCGGTATTGGTTTCAACTCCATCTAATAACCCATCATCGTCCGTGTCCGCTTCCTTGGGATCGGTCCCGGTATTAGTCGCACTCACATAGGTTCCGGTATTAGTCTCGACCCCATCACTTAAGCCGTCCTCATCCGTATCTGCCTTGGTCGGATCAGTTTTAGTCTCCTCGTACTCATCAATGTCCGTTAACCCGTCCCCGTCAAAGTCTCCGGTCCCTGAACCAGGGCCAGGACCAGCACCGTTACCGTTCAAATCATCAAGGTTATCAACGAGCGCTTCTTCCCATGAGTCAGGGAGTCCGTCCTGATCAAGATCGCTTGGTGGGGCTGCAATTTGATTAGTGAGGCCATACATATGAAAGCTTCCTGGGGCTCCCTGAACCTCATCATCTGTCACGGTGAACTCGACGATGAGATCCTCATCATCACCTGCGGTGTATCTGTAACTGATATAATAGGCCTGATCCCGTGATTCCATGTTAGTGGGCTCAGTCTCAGGGTGGTCCTCACTGAAAGTGACGGTATCCGTGATATCGCCCGAAATGAATTCAATGGTCTGCTGACGTTGAGTACTGTCATCCCATTTGCGTGCATAAAGGCGCAGCTCATAGTATTGACCTTCTGTGAGCCCGTTCAGAGTGAAGCTTTGATTAGAGCCTATTGCTCCATCATTATTGAAAGTGAATGAGCCTAGCAGTGCCTGAAGACCCGGTCCTGTGACTCCGCCAGCTCCTGGACTCCAGCCGCCATTATTGTCGTCGAGTTGATTTTTGACCGAAGACACATCCCAGTAAAAGTCTTCCGGGGTCGTGCTATTGTTGAGTAATTCAAATTCCACGCCATTAACGGTTTCGGCTCCACCACCACTTATCGTATGTGTATAGGTATTGTCAGTACTTATGCCGGTACTCTCATCATCAGTGAGTGGGCCAACGAAAGAAATGATAGTTGCGGGAGTCGTTGAGTTGAGGACGATGCCCTGAAGTATGGGGTTATTATCAGCGGCCACCGGAGGCTCACCTCCAAGTTGATTCTGCATTATAATAACAAGGGTTCCATCATCTGTAGCGCTGAAGTTACCCGAATAAACAAATGAATTTTCAGGTGACCAGAAACCGTCACCCCCTTCAGATGTAATATTATCGACCACTAATTCATCATTCACGGCGATGTCCCAGCCACGGTTCCGGTCCGCTCCTTCGTTGAAAAGTAATTGCACGTTATAGATACTGCCGGCATTGAGTCCGGTGATATCAATGGTCACGGGGCTGGGCGCTGCTGACCAGCGAATGTCACGCATGACCTCACTTAGGTTAGCTACCGAGTCAGCATCGTCTCCGGTAAAGGATGGGCCTCCTCCGCCATTTGACCAGTTATCAATAGTATGTGTCGAAGTGGTAGTAATGCTTATCCCGTCCTTTTCGACCATTCCTTCTCCGGCCGTTTGGGCCCCTAGGCCATCTCGATCCGTATAAAATTCGACACCATTAATGATGGAGTCGGCGTTTCCGAAAACGTCCACCGCAATGATGGCATTTTGAGGATCTAGATTAAGATCGTCTGGTCCGGTAATTTCTTTTATCTCTCCCTCGATGATTTCGAAGGCGTTACATATATGATTGCCGGTTAAGGTTATCAATAAAATCAAAAGCAGATGAAGTGTTTTCATTATTGTGGAAGTTAAGGTTGATACCAATTAAGCCAGATCAGACGGCCTCAGGTAAAGTAAAAAAACCTTACTTCTGTTCCTGGATCATCACCGGAAATTATTGATCTTCTGGGTGTGGGTTGGCATGAAGCCGGAAGTGACGGGCCTCAAATCCTCAATGAATCTCAAAAAGATCAATAGATTTTGAATTATTCTACTTTCCTGATCCTGTACAGGTTCATCTTGAGATCGCGATCCACGAATTCGTCAGTGTAGGAAGTTTCTGTTCCGTTCGATTCAACCCCATCGTCCAATTCTACCCAGAAATAGGTCTGATCATCTTCATTATATTCAAATGAATCAACTGCATAAACAGTTCTCGGGATCGAATTAAATGTGATCGTTGGTATTCCATCAGAGACTGAAATATCAGTAATCTCAAAGGGAGCAGGTGGAATGGCCAGATGAACAACGATCCCCTGAAGGATCGGATTACCATCAGCGGCGACCTGAGCTAGCCCACCGATGTCATTTTGCATCGTAACGTTCAATGTTCCATCCTCAGTAGCTGTGAAGTTGGCAACGTATGCGGCACCTAATGAATTGGTCCATGTATGGACATCTTGTAATCCTTCAGAAGTGATATTATCGACGACCAGCTCATCATTGACAGCAATGTCCCATCCTCGGTTCCGGTCCGCTCCTTCATTGAAGAGGAGCTGAATTTCATATAATCCTCCGGCGATGAGTCCTTCCATTTCAATGGTCACGGGGCTCGGCGCAGCGGACCAGCGGATGTCACGCATGACTTCACTCAGGTTAGCTACCGAGTCAGCATCTGCTCCGATAAAAGCGGGGCCGCCGCCTCCGTTGGACCAATTATCGATCGAATGAGTTGAAATTGTTCTGACGATGACGCCATCCTTTTCAACGACTCCTTCATCAGTGACGTTATCACCTAGACCTAACCGGTCCGAGAAGAATTGTACTCCATTGATTGTCGAGTCCGTATTGCCAAAAACGTCAACGGCTATCACTACCGTTGATGGTTCAAAGTTCAGATCATCAGGTCCAGTGAAGCTCGTTACTTTTCCGACTAAGACCTTAGTTCCAGAATCAATGGTCACGGTCGGGTCCAGTGGATCAAGGTCCAGGCCGTCAGGTATCCCGTCGTTGTCGGTGTCGGATTTGGTTGGATTGGTTCCCTGTGCAATTTCCTGGCCATCAGTTAATCCATCATTGTCAGTGTCCTGACTGGTGGGGTTCAGGCCGGCAATCTTTTCGGTTCCATCCTCTAGTCCGTCCCCGTCCGTGTCTTTGTTGTCTGGCTTGGTCCTTAATTCATATTCTTCCAAATTGGTCAACCCATCATTGTCCGGGTCACCTTCCGGATCATCAACACCGTACTTCTCCTCCCAGAAATCAGGGAGCCCGTCGTTATCTTCATCATCACTGATAATTTCAAAGGAGAACGTTCCTGCCGCGTAACGGTTAACGGGTCCTCCATCAATTGCTGTCGGCCAAGCTATCGCGTCATCACCGAACCGGCTGCCTCCAACGAAAGTGATCGCCTGATTATTACTGACACTCATGTTTGGAGTGCCCGTATTTCCGTTCGGTTCACCGACACCGTATCCGCTAGCAACAATGCTGTAGGATCCTGCTTCAAGTATCACATCGGCATCGAGTTCAATCATCCGGTGCGCGTCACGAAGTTCTCCATCATTTTCCTCTATGAACTGAACTTCCCCGAGTATTTCATCACCTGAATCATCTGCAAAATCGGGTGAGCCTTGATCATTGCGTGCCCACATGGTCACGGTGATGGGCCTCTTGAGTCCGTCAGCTCCGCTGTCGAATGCCCCGAGCTCCAGAATTCTGATTGGTTCCTGAACGGTGAAATCCATTCCAAGTGCCCCAGTGTAATCCTGGTTTCCTACCGTACCCTGCTCGATCATGTAGGCCAGTTCTCCAAGGAATGCAGGAAAATCAAGAGGATCACTTGGGTCCGTTTCCTTATCAATTTCACGCCCGTCCTTGTGACCGTCCTCGTCCGTGTCGGCCATGTTGGGATCGGTTCCCGTATCATCATTATTAACGACTTTACCGGTATTTGTTTCGACGCCATCCAAGAGGCCGTCACCGTCCGTGTCTGCTTTCTTAGGATTGGTTCCGGTATTAGTGGCACTCACATAGGTTCCGGTATTCGTTTCAACACCATCACTGAGCCCATCCTCATCCGTGTCTTTCTTAGTTGGATCGGTTTTGGTTTCCTCATACTCATCGAGGTCAGTTAACCCGTCCCCGTCAAAGTCTCCGGTCCCTGAACCAGGCCCTGGTCCGGAAGCGTTACCGTCCAGATCTTCAAGATTGTCCACGAGCGCCTCTTCCCAAGCGTCGGGTAATCCGTCATCATCATCATCTTCTGGCGAGGCAGTCGAACTGAGGACGATTCCCTGAAGGATAGGGTTCCCATCAGCGGCCACTTGTGCGGCTCCTCCAATATTATTCTGCATGCTGATAGCAATGGTTCCGTCATTTGTCGCTGCAAAATCTCCAGAATAAATGAATGAATTTTCGGGTGACCAGAATCCGTCTCCTCCTTCTGAAGTGATATTATCAACTACCAGCTCATCGTTCACGGCAATGTCCCATCCACGGTTCCGATCCGCGCCTTCATTAAAGAGCAGTTTCACATTGTAGATGCTTCCTGCATCGAGTCCAGCGATGTCAATGCTTACCGGGCTGGGTGCGGCGGACCATCGAATGTCTCTCATAATTTCACTTAAGTTGGCTGCTGAGTCAGCGTCCCCACCGGTAAAAGCGGGGCCTCCTCCGCCATTTGACCAGTTATCAATAAAATGGGTTGAAATGGTAGTAATGCTGACTCCGTCCTTTTCGACCATTCCTTCTCCGGCCGTTTGGGCTCCTAGTCCGTCCCGGTCCGTGTAGAATTCGACACCATTGACGACGGCATCTCCATTGCCATACGAATCCACGGCAATGATTGCATTTTGTGGATTAAGGTCCATGTCGTCCGGGCCCGTAATTTCTTTAATTTCTCCTTCGATCACTTCGAAGGCATTACACAAGTATGAGTTGGCAATGAATGTGAGAAAAAGGAATGCAAATTTTAGTAGCTTCATATCGTAGGGTCGTTTTGTATCAATGCTATTAAACTAAATTATTGATTGGTTCGTAAAGTGAAAAGATTCTAATGTTTTTTGCGGTTGTTAGTTAATTTTTCGATGCAATTATACCCTATCGACCCAAAAAAAAGGCGATATCACCTGTACAAGTGATACCGCCGCTTAAGGTTTAATTGTTATCTATTCTACTGATTCTCCTCAATTCTGAAGAAGAGCTTACGGGCCC
>DUAG01000012.1 GCA_012960925.1 Candidatus Manganitrophaceae bacterium | reverse complement strand
TCCATTTAAAGATGGGATTGAGATCAATAAATCAGATCAGGTCGCCGCTTAATGAAGATCTCATACACCAGATTTGACAATAACTCTTTCTTCCGTCTACACTACGCCTACGTTTATAATTTTTGAGGCGGGAATGATCCCGTTGCGGTGATGGAAAATAGGCCTATTCGCCTCAAATCACCCCAAAACTTGCCTCTATTTCCCATTCACCTCGTTACGATCCTATTTCTCCGACAGACTCCTAGCCTTATTTCCGATCGTTCTGCTGTCTTGCAATAAACTCTTTCATTTTTTTGAAATAGGGACGCCCGCCGACAAGATAAGTGTTGTTATGTCCGGCCCCGGGAATAGGATAAAAAGTTTTTGGTTCATTCCCCGCTTCGTACAGTTTCCGGCCTTGAGAAAAAGGGATGACCTCATCCCGGTCGCCATGCATGACGAGTAGAGGGGCGCGAATCTGCTTGATTTTTGATAGGGAATCATATTTTGTCGAAAGAAACCGGCCGAAGGGAAGCCAGGGAGAGATGGCGCGTGCCATCTCTCTGATCGAGGTGAACGGGGCCTCCAGAATGATTCCCTGAAGATCACGGTTTGTTGCGAGTTCAACCGCAACCGCCGCCCCGAGGGATTGACCGAAGACGATGATCTTTGCCGGATCGATGTCAGAACGGGTCAAGAGGTAATCATAGGATGACAGCGCATCCTGTCGGGTCCCTTCCTCGGAGACGAGCCCTTCACTCCGTCCATATTCTCTAAAATCAACCATGAAGATGTTTATTTTTAGTTCATGGTGGAATAAACGAAGCGGGTCTACCCGATGGCTCAGGTTTCCCGCATTTCCATGAAACCAGAGAAGAGTGATTCGGCTCTCCGTATCGGGAACAAACCAGCCATTGATCCGAACTCCATCTTTGGTTTGGAAGTAGATATCTTCAAAGACCAATGCAACATCGGCAGGGGTCTGAACAATATTTTTATCTGGGAAAAAAATAAATCCCTTTTCCATAGAGCATCCGCTCCCCAGGACGTTTAAGAAAAAGAGGAACAGGGCGACAAGGACTTGATGAAACCGTTTGAGGTCTTTTGATCTTAGGATACTGACGACAGGGATCTCGAGGATCAAGGGTTGGAATTCCCCGCGCTATTTTTTTGACAAACTCCTGGGAGCGGGAAGGGTGCAGGAAATGTCATACTCGAGGAGTTGCGTAATCTTTGGGTTCGGCCCGCAAAGCGGACAGTTCGGGTCTTTCGGGACCCTTACATTTCTGAAGGACATTTCCAGGGCGTCATAAATAAGGAGCCGTCCGGCCAGGGTCGTCCCGATCCCCAGAATTTCTTTGAGGGCCTCAGAGGCCTGCATGACGCCAATTGTTCCGGCAAGGACACCGAGAACCCCGGCCTCCTGACAGCTTGGAACGAGTCCTGCGGGAGGCGGTTCCGGATAGAGGCAGCGATAACAGGGTTTCGGGACCCCGTTTGAATCGTGCGGCTTGATGGTTGTCAGTTGTCCTTCGAAGCGGAAGATGCTTCCGGAGACGAGGGTTTTTTTCTGAAAGTAGGCCGCGTCATTTACCAAAAATCGTGTGGCGAAATTATCGGAGCCGTCAAGAATGATGTCATAATCTTTGAACAGGTTGAGGATATTTTCTGATGACAGCTTTTCAGCATAGGGGACCACTTGAATATCGGGGTTCATTTTTGTAAGGGTCGCCTGGGCGGAGGCCACCTTTTGATGTCCCAGTGTAAGCGTGCTATGGAGTATCTGGCGTTGCAGATTGGAGAGATCCACAGCATCATCGTCGATGATGCCGAGGGTTCCGACCCCTGCTGCGGCAAGATAAAGGGCCGCCGGCGAGCCGAGCCCCCCCGCGCCGATTAAAAAGATTCTGGCTGCCGAGATTTTCCGCTGCCCCTTCCCTCCCACTCCCGGGAGGAGAATCTGTCGGCTGTAACGCTCAAGCTGTTCTTCAGTAAAGTCCATTTTTCTTTCTAACTATTGTGATTACCTTGTGACGTTTCAGGTTGCCTGAATTAAGTTTCAGGGCAAGGCGCGAGGAGCGCAGAACCGGAACGTAATATTAATACGTGAGGATTCGAGCACCACAGCAACGCCACCATGGAGATTAAGGCGGGTGACCTGAATCGTCACGCTACTCGATGATGTTTTTTTCTATGGGATCTACACGTACCCCTTTTTCCTTCAGGGCTTCGATGGCATGTTCAATCTCAGCCGTTTCTCCGGTTAATTCGAGATCGACCCAACCGGTCTTTTCGGTCACATCAGCACGGCGAATATTTGTAATAATATTAAATCTCTTCCCGATCTCAAAAATAATCGGATTCCGAATCTTGTCTTCCGGAAAGGTGATGTGTACTTTAAAACTCGCCAATTTTTCCTCCTCTCCTCAGGTGCTTTACCCGCGATCCACGCACTCGTGTGCTGGTTTGCGAACACAGAGTCTAACAACCACCGCCTGCAATGGCAGGGACGATTGAGACTTCATCCCCCGTTTTCAGGGGCGTAAGTACCCCCTGCTGAAAGCGGATGTCTTCCTCATTGATGTAGATATTGACGAAACGGCGAAGCACGCCCTCTTCGTCGTAGAGCCGTTCTTTTAGTCCAGGATAAGACTGCTCTAGTGAATCGATGAGTGTGGCGATGTCTACGCCTTCGCCGCCGACCTCTCCCAAGCCTCCTGTCAGTTTACGTAAGGGTGTTGGAATGCGAACCTTAATCATCTTTTCTCTTTCTTCATGACTGAACCTTTTTCAATGTGTCCTGAAAACTCTTCAGATTCGGTTGAATGTGCCATGGTTTGCCGACTTCCTGAGAAACGGCCTCCTGCGTCTTCAGGCCGTTGCCGGTGATATAGGCCACGGTCGATTCACCTTTCTTCAGGACGCCTCGCTTTGCCAGCTTCTTTAAGACGGCAACCGTGACCCCACCGGCCGTCTCGGTAAAAATCCCCTGAGTTTCCGCCAGCAACTTCATTCCGTCAATGATTTCATCATCCGTGACATCGTCAATGATCCCCCCGCTCTCCCGAACAACACGCAAGGCGTAAAAACCATCGGCCGGGTTTCCGATCGCCAGTGATTTTGCAATGGTCTTCGGTTTGACCGGCTTGATGAAATCCCGCTTTTCCTTGAATGCCGTTGCGACCGGCCCGCAGCCTTCTGCCTGCGCCCCGTGGATGAGCGTCTTGCATCCTGAGATCAGCCCCAGGTTTACGAATTCACCAAAGCCCTTTGAAATCTTGGTCAACAAAGATCCGGATGCGATGGGAACGACGACATGGTCTGGTGTACTCCAGTCGAAATATTCCATTGTTTCATAGGCAAGGGTCTTGGAGCCTTCTGAATAATAGGGTCGGATATTAATATTAACGAAGGCCCAGGGGTACTCCCCCGCGATTTCACTGCAAAGGCGGTTCACATCATCATACGTTCCTTGTACACCCACAACATTCGGTTTGTAGATCAGATTTCCCAGTATCTTTCCGGACTCCAGATCAGAGGGAATAAAAACAAAACAGCGAAATCCCGCCTCGGCGGCATGGGCGGCGACGGAGTTGGCCAGGTTGCCAGTTGAGGCACATGCGACGGTGTCAAATCCGAGTTCCTTTGCGCGGGTCAGGGCCACTGCGACGACGCGGTCCTTGAACGAAAGGGTCAGGCAGTTGACCGTATCATTTTTAAGATAAAGATAGTCAAGTCCCAGGGCCGTTCCCAGATTCTTCGCATGGATCATCGGGGTATAACCGGCATTCAACCCTGCCGTCGGATCGCCTTCAACCGGGAGGAGGTCGATGTAACGCCAGAGGCTCTTCGGTCCCCTTGAGATCTTTTCCCGGGAGATTTCCGACTTGATCAGGTCATAATTGTAGGCCACTTCCAGGGGGCCAAAACAGAACTCACAGACATGCAGCGCCTCTGCGGGATATTCTTTTTTACACTCTTTGCAAAACAGGCCTTTTATCTTTTTCGTCATTTTTCCCGGAGGGCGGTATCCGCTGGTTTGAGATCGCAGACCGCCTGTTCCTCCATTTCTAATTTTGTAATCGTCGCCTGTGACCCGCAAAGTGGGCAACCGGGGTTTTTCCGAATCGGTATCTCGCGAAACACCGTCCGAAGGGCATCATAGGAGAGGATGCGATTGGTCAAGGGTAAGCCGATTCCGAGGATCAGCTTAAGCACTTCGGTTGCCTGAAGGGTTCCGATCAGACCGGCAAGCGCCCCGAGAACCCCTCCTTCCTGACATGTGGGGACGATTCCAGTCGGAGGCGGTTCAGGAAAGATGCAACGGTAGCAGGCACTTTCAGCTGGGAGAATTGTAAAAAGCTGTCCCTCAAACCGAAGGATTCCCCCATGGATAAATGGTTTTTTGGCGAAGAATGCGGCATCGTTAATCAGAAACTTTACCGGAAGATTATCTGTGCCGTCAATGATGTAATCGTAGTCGCCGAAGAGATCCAGTGCATTTTTCGCATTGAGATATTCTACGTGGGGGATGACCTTCACGTCCGGATTGAGGGCCGCAATCTTCTCCTGGGCGGATGTGACCTTGGGCCTGTCGAGGTCCGCAGTGTGATGGATAACCTGTCGGTGGAGATTGGAGAGGTCCACCACATCGGGATCGATGATTCCAATGGTGCCGACACCGGCCGCCGCCAGATAGAGGGCGATGGGTGAACCCAGACCCCCGGCACCGACGATCAGAACTCTGGCCGCGCCGATTTTTTTCTGACCTAAGCCACCGACCTCTGAGAGGATGATATGTCTGCTGTAGCGAACGAGTTGTTCTTCTGTAAAAGTCATGTTTCCCAAAACGGATTCAGCTCACCCGTCTTTTACTCCATTGCGGCGTTGCTGCGGTACTCAAATCCTCGCGTATAACCCATACGCTGTGGTTCTGCGTTCCTCTCGCCTTGCCTTGAAGTAAAATCCAGGCAACCTGAATCCATTTATCCTTATTATGATGTTAATTTAGATATTGAAATACTTTTCGATGCTGATGTATCGTTCTCCAGTGTCGGGGAGGACGGTCACAACCCTTTTTCCTTTTCCCAATTCTTCTGCGATCTTGCCGGCAGCGAGGACATTGGCTCCGGATGAGATTCCAACCAAGAGTCCTTCCTGCCGGGCCAGTTGCTTCGCTGTTTGGTAAGATTCATCATCTGTGACTGTAATGACCCGATCAATAATATCTCTATTCAGAATTTCAGGGATAAATCCCGCGCCGATGCCCTGTATCTTATGAGGACCGGCTTCTCCTCCCGATAAGACGGGCGAGGAGGCAGGTTCTACCGCAACAATCAATGTATTCGGATTTTTTTCCTTGAGAATCTCCCCGACGCCGGTGATCGTTCCTCCGGTTCCAACCCCAACGACAAAGGCATCGACCTTGCCCTCCATGGCCTCCAATATTTCCGGTCCCGTCGTCTTCCGATGGGTCTCCGGATTGGCCGGATTCGAGAATTGTCCCGGCATAAAATAGCCCTTGTTTTGATCCAGAATACTTTCAGCTTCTTTAATGGCACCCCGCATCCCTTCCCAGGCCGGGGTCAGGACCAGTTGCGCCCCATAGGAGGAGAGGAGGCTGGCCCGCTCCATGCTCATTGATTCGGGCATCACCAGGATTAATTTGTATCCGCGGACGGCGGCCACCATCGCGAGACCGATGCCGGTGTTTCCGCTGGTCGGTTCAACCAGTGTGGCCCCCGGTTTTAGGCTTCCCTCTTTTTCGGCTGCCAGGATCATGCTCAGGCAGATCCGGTCCTTGACGCTCCCGCCCGGATTAAAGTATTCGACCTTTGCAAAAATATAGGCCCCTTCGTCATCTGAAAAGGTCTTCAGTTGAACCATGGGCGTCTTTCCGATTAGATCGGTGATGATTGTTTTCATAATATTCCCAGGTTAGTTGTCTTAAAAACGGGTTGATCCCCCTCCCATGAAGTAGAGGAATTCGATTTCATCTCCTTCCTGAATGGGGGTTTGTTCCAGGCTGGAGCGGTCGAGCATTTTTGAATTCAACTCGACGGACACCATGCGTGGTTCAATATCTTTTGATTTAAGGAGGCCCAGAAGGGTGGTCTCCTGAGTCTCTTCCGGTTTTCCATTGATCTTGATCTGCATCCAGCACTTATCCCTTTATTAAGAACCCCAAAACCTACCAAAAAAAGGCCTTGATTGTCAAGGCCTTTGGCGGGTTCCAACCCCGAAAGGGGGGTGTATTTTAAACCATTCATCTAATCCGTGATTGCTTATATGGTCTTTTTGGTCAAAGGGATTTTCGCGGATGTTCACTGAGGAGTTTCATCAGAACCGGTCCCCTGAGGGGGGAATAGGTCTGCCTCTCCGGGGAGGCGGTCAAGTTCTCTTTTGTCCAGGAAGAGGACCGGGGCGTGTTGAGAGCTGCGGACGTAGATTTTGTCTCCTTCGATTTTTCCAAAGTCGACATGGCCCAGGGAGATTCCGCTTTGTCCTTTGAGGCGCAGGGTTACAGACGGAGGGTTCAGGCCGGTCCGAGGCGATTTATGATCGATTTCATCGAGGAATTTGTCAATGCGCAGGTTGTAAAGATCGGTGAGGAGGCGGGAGATTATTCCAGGGGCTTCCACCTTTTTTGAGGAAGGGGCCTCCAGCCACCATGCCCCGTCCTTCCTCTGAAGGTGGAGCAATTTACCTTGCCGGTCGATTGTGATTTCTTCGATCTCTTCCGGTGTGGTGAGGGCAAGGACACTTTTATCGCGGAAGATGGAAAAAGCCTGGTCGATTTCCTGAAAACGCTTCTCGGAAATTTGATAGATCGGGGCAAAGTCCTTCGTGACAACGTAAACCACACCGGGATCATTTTCCGTCCGGTAAAAGGCGCTGTCCCGTTCCACCGCGCTGACTCCCAGCTTCAGGCTCAGAATGGGGCTTCCCAGGGCCTGCTTCACGGCCTCTTTTTGTTTGTCGATAAAATTATCCCCGCGTAAATTGATAAGGCTTCCCAGGAGGTTTGAGATCTCCCCGGAGTCTCCTCGGCCCAAGATCGGTTTGCGCGGGCTCTCCCGGGGCGGCTCGATCTCCAGAGACCAGCCTTCCCCCTGTCGTGTGACCAGAAGTCGGCCGCGAGAGGATTGAATCTGGATCTTTTTGATGTCATAGGAGGCAGCGGGGAAAACCTCTTGCAGTCTCCAATCGCTCAAATCTTTGTCGAGAAAAGGCTTGATTCCGACCGGGACGAGATAGACCGCGGTCCCCAAACCCTGTTTCACATAAACATCGCTGCCGGTCAGATTTTCTACGCCGACTTCCAGTACTTCGGTATTTGTCTGGTTGTAGGTGATAATGACGGTGTAGGCTGGAGGATCGAGACCGAAGTCCTTTAAGTCGCTGGGATCTTCCGCAATGAGACGGCTGGACCCCATGCGGACCAGTTCAGAGGCCAGCCTTGACGCAATATCCTGGTTTGCAATCGTCGGGACCGGCATGAAGATTCTCCAGGGAAATACCGGGTGTTCGGGGAAGTACTCCAGTTCAAAGATGCCTTTTTGGCTCTCAATTCGTATCCTTGTGATCTCAAGGTTTGAAAAGGAAAAGAGCCGTTCTGAGGCCCGTTTGGCCGCGCTTTGTTTTTCTTCCCGGGGGAGTTCGATGGCCAGGAGGTATATTCCAAGAAGGATAAGAACAGAGGAGAGGACCACGGTTGCCTTGAACCTCACAACCGGCGCCTCCCCCGCCAGACGAAGAGACCGATCATGAGGATCCCCGACGGGATAATCAGGACGGACACATAGAGGATAATGTTGATCTGATCGGGGCGCAAGAGGAGGGTGCTCGTTACAATCTCCTGTGGACGGATCGATATCAGGTCGCCTTCTTCGGCGAGCCAACTGACAACATTCTGGAAGATATCGCCGTTCCCCATGGCCCGAACGTGGTTGTTTGTCCCGAAACCGGCATCGCCGATGATCACCAGGCGGAAATCTTTTTTCTCCGGGCGGTCCGGTTCGAGGAGGGCCTCCAGAGGACTTGTTTCCCTATCCGAGATCACCCCACCGATGATGATGGGTCCTTTCCGGTCTCGGCCCGGTTCAATAGAGAGATCCCCTTCCAGGTTTTTTGTGGCCCAGCTGTCCGGTCCGGTTTGAAGGAAGGGTTCAAAAAGAAAGTGCTCGCTTTTAGAGGGATCGAATGAGATGGAGCGCGTCAGGGGGTAGAAGGTCGCCAGGTTGAATTGATTGGTCATGGGGTGTGGTGGATATCCTCCCGGGTTGACAATCGGGATCGCAGCACCGAACCCGGAGGTGGCATCGAGGATGATATCCTCTTCAAGAATGATCCCCCATTTAGAGAGGAAGGGGCCGAGGTCAGACTTTACCATCGGATCGACCAGGACGAAGAGCCGTCCCTCTTTTTCAAGGTAATCGCTGAGGGCCTTCTTTTCTTCTTCGGCCAAGGGACGCTGCGGTCCGGGAAGGATGACCACGTCCGCGTCTTGTGGAACCGCTTGCTCAGACAGAAGCAGAAGTTTTTTCACGGCAAATCCCTGTTTCTCCAGGGTTTCCTTCAAGAAGGAGTATCCGTCTCGCTCTGTGTCATCGATAGAATGTTCTCCATGTCCTTCGACAAAGTAGAGGTTTTTTTGAGACCCTCTGCTGACCCGGATTAAGGCCGATGTGAGGGCCTCCTCGGTAATAGCCCGCGCCGTGGCGGATTGGTCCCCGGACTCGAGTACGACCGTATCATAGTCGGTGATGCCGTAGCGTTTTGCAATCGCCGGTTTTTTGTCCGGATCAATAATTTCGATCTTTATTTTGTTGGTTCCCTTCCGGTAATTATCAAAAAGATCCTTGGCCCGATCCTTTGCCTTGCTCTGTTCCGCAAAAAAGGCCGTAATTTTAACCTCTTTCTCCAGGTTCTTTAAGATGCTTTCTGTTTGAGGGGAGAGAGAAAAGACCCCCATGTCGGAGAGGTCGATACGGACTTCATGACGGGCAACGATAAAGTTAATGATCGTCAAGATGGCGATAAAAAGAGTCACCATGAGCGCAGAATTTGTCCCGAACTTTGTTGAGCGGCGGGTTGAGAAATCCTTGAGCATTTCGAAATGGGTGACCAGAAAGATGGAGAGATGGAGTACGGCCAGGATTTCGAGGGTGGTATAGAGCCAGACCGGTTTCCCCCAGATGAGGAAGACAAACAAACCGGCCAGGCCAAAAAGGACTCCTGCAAAGCCGATGACAGCGGTAATGGTTTTCCTTAGGTCCAACGTTGTGACTCCACGACACGGTGGGTTAAAAAGAGACCGAAGACGGTCATCGAGATAAAGTAGCACAGGTCTTTTGTTCCAATGAGCCCCTTTACAAAATTATCGAGGTGCCCCATCAGGGAGAGGTAGTTTGCGACCTGGCCCAAAGGGGTTTCTCCGGTATTATGCGCGGAGACGCCGACCAGCCAAAGCCCGATGAGGATGCCGAAGGAGATGACCGCTGCAATAATCTGGTTTTCTGTTAGGGCAGAGGCAAAGAGTCCCATTGCAAGGAAGACACCTCCCATCAGGAAGAGACCCAGGTAGCTTGCGAAGAGCGGTTTCCACGAAATATCCGTCACGATTGAGAGGATTAATGGCATGTGCAGGGTCAGGACCAAGAGAAGGAGATAGACGCCCCAGACCGCGAAAAACTTTCCCAGAACAATTTCCGAAATCCGGAGGGGAGAGGTCATCAGGAGCTCTGAGGTATGCCCTTTTTTCTCTTCGGCAAAGAGGCGCATCGTGAGGAGCGGCATAATCAGGAGGAGGATGACACTCATGTTGAGAAAAGTCGGGCGAAAGATTGCATCATGGATGTTCAACTGGGGAAGATTCCCCTGCATCTGCCTCGCCTGTAACGAAAAGCCGGAATAGAACCGCACCTGACTGTAGAAGATGTAATCCGAGACAGCCAGAAAGACCGTTGCCACGACATAAGCAATTGGAGAGATGAAATAAAGTCTTAGCTCTTTCCCGGCCAGGGTCAGGATATTTCTCATTTATTTTCCTTCACGATTTTCCTCAAGGGCGCGATTGGAAGTTGATAACAAACCGGCGGCTTCCACCTCTTTTTCTTGTGTCGTCAACTCGAGGAAAACCTCTTCCAGGCTCATGACAAGCGGTTTCATCTCCAGGAGGCCCCATCCGTTTGTGACGATTGTTTTGGAAAGATCTTCTCGAATGTCACGGCCAATTTCGGATTCGACGATGAATGCCCCCTCTCCTTCATCTGCGTCCTGGGGAATAAGATGATACACACCGGCAATGGCCAGGATCTTTTCGGGGTCAAGGGCTTCCTTTCTGCGGACCCGGAAGGAAACCTTCTCTGATTTCCGAACCTGCGCGGAGAGCCGTTCCTGTGAATCGACCGCCACGATTTTTCCGCGATTGATGATGACAATCTTCTGAGCCACGGCGGTCGCCTCAGGCAGAATATGGGTGGACAGGATAATGGTGTGTTCCCCGGCCAGTTCCTTGATCAATTCGCGAATCTCAATGATCTGTTTCGGATCAAGGCCGACGGTGGGCTCATCCAGAATGAGGACATCGGGATTATGGATCAAGGCCTGGGCCAGGCCGACCCGTTGGCGATAACCCCGGGAGAGATTTCCGATGAGCCGGCCCGAAACATGGCCCAGGGCGCATTTTTCCAGGGCTGAATCGAGCCCGGTCTTTATATTCCCTCCGGAAAGCCCCTTTATTTTTGCGACAAAGCAGAGATATTCAACAACTGTCATTTCCAGATAAACAGGGGGGTTCTCCGGCAGATAGCCGATGCGCCGTTTGATCTCCATCGGCGCTTCGAAGATATCAAAGCCGGCCACGGTTGCTGTCCCGCTCGTTGCAGGCATAAAACAGGTGAGAATTCGCATTGTTGTGGTTTTTCCGGCCCCGTTCGGACCCAGAAAAGCCAGAATCTCGCCGCGATCGACCGAAAAAGTGACATCATCGATGGCGACGATATCCCCATAACGTTTGCTCAGATGTGAAACTTTGATCATCTCTTTTGTTGGACTTTTCAAGTTCTTGATGCCCTATGTCTCATTGATTGCGGAGGGAAATTTATATAAATTTCATCTCTTTGTCAAGGGGGGGCAGCGCCCTGATTCCGCGATTTCGGAATGAGGAACCGCCGGTTCTTCTGACATGACCGCGTTATCGGCCAACGACCTCCTCACCGTACAGATGAGTACGCCTCGATCGCCTCGTGGTCTCTGGCCTTGTCTTTCAGGAGACTTATGCGGTTTTTCCCAAGATCCAACCGCGGATCTTAGGAGAAGGGACGAGCGCCTTCGGGGAGCGGAAAATAGTTACAACATCACAATGTCGTATTGTTCGAGATGAAGATTTGAATCGGCCTTTATGATAATCTTCTTTCTGTATTCCCGTTCCAAGACCTCGACCCCGTGACGTTCTTCGTCGTACAGGAGGTTGGCCACAGCAGGATGGACGCCGATAATGATCTTTTTGTCCCGCGGTGAAGAACCGATCCGACGAATTTCCCGAAAGAGTTCATGGCACATGGTGATTGGTGCCTTGGTGTAGCCCCGTCCCTCGCAGTAAGAACAGGGCTCGCAGAGTACCCGGATCAGGTCCTCCCGTGTCCTTTCTCTGGATATTTGAACCAGGCCGAGGTCAGAAATCTTCAGCAGATGCATTCGGGCTTTATCGTTCGAGACGGCATCCTGCAAGGCACCGAAAACTTTATCCCGATTTCTTTCCTTTTCCATGTCGATCAGGTCGATAATAATGATGCCCCCGATGTTGCGGAGACGCATTTGATACGCGATTTCTTTCACCGCTTCGAGATTGGTCTTGAAGATCGTTTCCTCAAGATCCCTTTTCCCAACGTAGCGCCCGGTGTTCACGTCGATGACCGTGAGGGCCTCGGTTCGGTCAATGACAATGTAGCCTCCGGACTTCAGCCAGACGCGCCGGTTTTTCGCCTTGGAGATCTCCATCTCCAATCCATAGGCATCAAAAATCGCCTCGTCTTTATCCCATAACTCAACACGAGAGAGATGGCTGGGGAGATAGGTCCCTACAAATTCCCGGATATGTTCGTAATCACGTTTGGAGTCGATGACCAGGCGGCTGACTTTTTTTGTGAAGAGATCTCGGACCGTTCTAAAAATAAGATCAAGGTCTGTATGCAGCAATGCCGGGGCAGATAATTTCTCTTTCTTCTTGAGAATATTTTGCCACACAACTTCCAGAAAGCCGATATCCTGTTTAAATTCTTCCTCTGTAATCCCTTCGCTCACGGTCCGCGCAATATAGCCTGAGCCGGGTTTTCGGAGGCGCAGGACCATATCCTTCAAGCGCTGCCGTTCTTCTTCTTTTGGGATACGTCTTGAAATGCCGATATGATTCACAGTCGGCATGTAGACCAGATAGCGGCCCGGGAGAGAAACGTAGGTCGTGACCCGTGGACCTTTTGTTCCGATAGGCTCTTTCGAGACCTGGACCATAATCTCTTGTCCTTCTTTAAGGAGTTCTTCTATGGATCGTGTGGTCCCTCTCTTCGAACGCTTTACAACAGGGATGGGTTCCTCCGCCCCTTCTTCGAGTTCGAGGCTGTCATCATCATCCAGTTCAGTCTGATCCGCTGGCCCTGCTGTGTTTGCCTTAACATCCATCACGTCGGAGACATAGAGGAAAGCGGCCTTTTCGGTTGAGATATCGACAAAGGCGGCCTGCATTCCGGGAAGGACTTTGACCACCTTTCCCTTATAAACATTTCCCATGATGCGCCGGTCCCGCTTCCGATCAAAATAGACCTCCGTTAGGACCTTGTTTTCGAGTAAGGCGACCCGCGTTTCTTCGCGGGCAGCGCTTATAATAATTTCAAGAGACATCGAACCCTTTCCGCACTCCAACCGCCGATAGCTGGCGCGAGACCCATCCGCCTGGAATACTGCGTTATCGGCCAAAGGTCTCCTCAGCGTACAGGGGTACGCCTCGATCGACCTTTGGCATCTGGCCTTGTCTTTCAGGGGACTTGACAGTTGGCACTATTAGTAGATGCAAATCCCAATGCTGGAAATAAAAAAATAAGGAGCCTCAGAGCGTATTTAGAGGTTCCATCTGTCAGTAAAATAACATAAACCGTCTTAATTTAACATTTAAAAGGAGCCCTAGCAAAGCCATGGTGGAAACCATGGCTGTTCCTCCGTAGCTAAAGAGAGGAAGCGGTACACCCACAACAGGCATAACGCCGAGTGTCATGCCTATGTTGACCAGGACATAAAAAGAGATCAGGCCGATGACCCCGACCACAATCAGGGAACCCAGAATATCTCTGGATCTTGTTGCGATCTCAATGGTCCAGGAAAAAAGGAAGAGGAATAAGAGGAATAAAAATAAAATCCCCAGGAAGCCCCACTGTTCCGCAAACACGGAAAAGATAAAATCGGTGTGTCTTTCCGGAAGAAACTGCAACTGGCTCTGTGTACCGCCAAAAAGGCCTTTTCCCGAAAGGCCTCCGGAACCGATTGCAATCTTAGATTGAATGATCTGGTATCCGGTCCCCGTCGGGTCATTTGCCGGGTTGATAAAGGTCAAGAGTCGCTTCTTTTGATAGTCTTTCAGGTGATTCCAGATCAGTTGCCCGATAAAGGGAGACAACATTGCCGACAACAATGAAAAATTGATCAAAAATTTTGATTTGAGTCCGACAACAAAGAGCATGCTGAAAAAGATTGAGGAAATGGAGAGCGCGGTCCCGAGATCCGGCTGCTTTAAGATAAGGACCATCGGGAGAAGGAGGAGGGCTGCCGGGACCATAAGCTCTTTGAGGTTGAGTCCCTTTTTGGGATAATAGTCGGAAAAGTATTTTGCCAGGGCAAGCAGGATGCTGATTTTAGCGACTTCTGATGGCTGAAAAGAGAGGGATCCGATCTGAATCCAGCGTTGTGCACCCATTCCGACGCGTCCAATAAACGGCACCAAGGCCAGCATGACAATGGTTCCGGCATAGATCGGGTAGGCAAAACGTATGATTTCGTGATAATCGATCCAGGCCATGATCAGAAAGGCAACCCAGCCAAGAATAATCCAATAGATTTGTTTCATGTACAGGGGCGTTCTACCTGTCGAGGTCGTTTCATGCAGGGTGGTTACGCTGTAGATGGACAAAACGCCCAATCCAAGGATAATAAAAAGAACAATCAAAAAAAGCCAGTCATAGCCCGCAATCATTCTGCGATCGCTCACGATTGTGTTCCTTGTTGATTCATCCCTTCCTTTCGAACAAGATCAAGCGCGTCTTCTTCCCCTAATTCCGCGATTGCGGAATTAGAAACTGCCGATTCGTCCGATAATACTGCGTTATCGGTCAACAGACTCCTCACCGTACGGGTGAGTACGCTTCGGTCGTCCTTATGGCCTCTGGCCTTGTCTTTCAGACGACTTGGCGGTTTATCCCAAGATCCAATCGCCGATCTTGGGTCTTCTGTCGTGATCGGCTCTTCGGGTTCCCCAAAATAGGCCTCAATGATCTTTCGGGCAAGAGGGGCGGCCGTGGAACCACCATGCCCGCCATTCTCTACCAGGACGACTACCGCGATTTCGGGATCGTCCACAGGGGCGTACGCCACGAACCAGGCATGATCATTGAGGTGGGCAGGCAGTTCGCTGTCGTCCTCCGGTCTTGCAACCACCTGGGCGGTTCCTGTTTTCCCTCCCATCGAAACCAGCTTCGACCGGGATGTCTTGGCGGTTCCTTTTGGGTCGGAGACGACCCCGGCGAGCGCACTCTGGATCGCCCGAATGGTTTCTGAAGAAATTGGCAGACGTCTTCCCTTACTTGATGGAACGGCCTCGAATGATTGCGTGGTATGTCTTCTGATTTTCTTCAATAACTGCGGGGAATGCATGACGCCATCTGCGGCGATTGCGCTGATCATAGCGGCGAGCTGAATGGGTGTTGTCAGAACGAAGCCTTGTCCGATAGAAATAGAGAGGGTTTCCCCGGGGAACCAGCGTTCTTTATAGACACGTTTCTTCCACTCAGAGGTTGGGATCAAGCCCCCCTTTTCGTAGGCAAGTTCGATGCCGGTGGGTCTCCCCAGCCCAAAGGTGTAAGAAAACTGGGAAATGGTGTCGACCCCGAGTTTTGCCCCCATCTCATAATAATAGACGTCACAAGACTCAACGAGGGAGCGATGAAGGTCGACCTGTCCGTGACCATTCCACTTCCAGTCTCTGTATGTGCGTCCTGCAAAACGAATAAAACCTTTGCAGGTGATCTTGTCCATCGTGGATGCTATCTTCGATTCCAGAATTGCCGCTCCCATCACAATTTTATAGGTGGATGCCGGGGGATATTGACCATGGATGACTCGATTGGTTAATGGGCGTTTGGTATCTTCAAGGAGGGCTTTCCATGCCTTCGATGAGATCCCTCTGGAGATCATGTTTGGATTAAAGGTTGGATGACTGACCATGGCCAGGATCTCTCCATTACGTGGGTCCATGGCCACGATAGCCCCCGGACGTTGTGCGAGTGCTTCTTCGGCCACCCTCTGAACATCGAGGTCCAGGGTTAAAAAAATGTCGTCCCCCTGGACAGGGGGGGTGACCTCGACAACACTTCTTTCGTATCCAAGGGCATCGACTTCGATTCTTTTCCGTCCCCGGG
Source organism: Candidatus Manganitrophaceae bacterium (assembly GCA_012960925.1). Taxonomy (NCBI): domain Bacteria; kingdom Pseudomonadati; phylum Nitrospirota; class Nitrospiria; order Candidatus Troglogloeales; family Candidatus Manganitrophaceae; species Candidatus Manganitrophaceae bacterium. The sequence continues at coordinate 25,360 of DUAG01000012.1, read as the reverse complement.
TCCCCCGAAGGATGGCATCATAAGTCTGCTCCACTCCGTATTGACCTATAATGCTTCCCCCCCTTGCATCCTCGTATTTTCCGGAGGCAAGTTGTTTCTGCGTCACTTCTCCGACATAACCAATAAGATGTGCGGCCAGAGCCCCATAAACGGCATCCCGCTTGAATTCTGACTGGATATTGACCCCGGGAAGGTCCAGGCGGTGTCCTTCGATTTGTGCGACCTCCCTCATTGTCAAATCCTCTTTGATTTTGACCGGGAGGAAGAGATCTCTTTTGTTCTTCTTCAATCGGTCCGATATCTCATCAGGAGGCATTCCAATGAGTTTGGCGAGCCGAGGGATGATCTCTTCCGGTGCGGGCATGTCGCCCAGGACCACATAGAGGTTGTTGCTGGGGGGATTGTTTACAAGGACAGATCCGTTCCGGTCATAAATTCGCCCACGGGGAGGCGGTGTTTCAATAACACGAAGGCGGTTATTCTCAGACAGCTCCAGGTAGTATTCTCCTTGAACGATCTGAAGATACCAGGCCCTCAGAAGAAGGAGGAAAAGGGCGAAGGCGATGAGGCCAAAGAATAGACTGATCCGGATCTGAAAGCCCCGGTTATCAACCTGGGGGAGATGAGGTGCTTGCATATTTCGACATCCCTCCACGGTTTTTAAATTTCAAAAAAGCGTAGAACAGCGCAGTGGCCAGAAAGCCATTGTAAAGCGCCCTCAAAAATATCTGGCTCAGGATCCCCATCGTAAACCCATCCTCCCCGACACCGCGCAGGAAGAGGGTGCCGATCAAGTCGTGGAGGTGCGAAAGGATGAAAATGATCAGGCCGTTCCCCCAGATGGGGAGATTGATGAGGGTTTTTCCGAACAAGCCCGCGAAAAGACCGATGATCCCCTTCAGGACAAGATTGACGCCGAGGAAGCCGACCGAGAAAAGGTCCATAAGCCCTCCCAGCGCCAGACCCCAGAAAAGACCATTCATTTCTCCAAAGGCCCATCCATGCATGAATGCGAGCAAGAGGGCAAGATCAGGCTTCACGCCTCCCATTTTGAGTGGTTCCAGGAGGAGGGTCTGAACCGGGATAAAAAATAAGAAGACCATGATACGGGTAAACCACTTCAACCAAATACCTGCATTGCTTAGGGGAGCTCTGAATAAGTCATGAATTTTTTTTCAGGGCACTTATGTCCCGCTTCTGCGTTTCAAATCTTAACAATCGTTGGCTATGGCTTCGCGAGAACCATCCTCTTCGATTTGTGCCTTGAATCGAAACATATAGATCTCCTGAAAAACTCAACCCAGACTTAATCAGAGGTTCCTAGACCTTCAATAGCCTTTGCTCAAGTCTTTAAAGGAGACTTGTACCCCTGCCATCATACCATTTTATCATATGGAGTGATTCCGTGAAGTAGGAGCTTTGGTCTCACTCGTGATTCGTATTCAGCGAGGTTCATCGGAGGAGAAGGGTGTTGTGTCCTGCCTGATGATGAAAACCTCTTCCAGGCGGTCCAGGTTGACTTCAGGCAGGACTTTGATCTGGAGAAAAATTTGTTGCTCTTTTTTTTTAGTGACACTTTCGATCACTCCGATCTTAAGCCCTTTTATAAAACTTCCATCGAGACCGGAAGTGAGCAGCACATCTCCGACCTTTGCTTCAGAAAACTGGGGAAGATAGCTCAACCGGACCCCTCCTTCTGCAGTCCCCTGGACAATGCCCTCATCCCGCGTACGCTGGATGAGGGCTGCAATCCCACTGTTGCGGTCGGTCATCAGGAGAACCTGGGCATAAGCGGGCCATGCCTTAATCACCTTTCCGACAACGCCTTGTGGTGTTACAACGCCCATGTCCTTATTGACACCCGCATTTGTTCCTTTATCGATGATGATTGTTTCATCCCAGTGGCTCGGCTTCCGGCCGATGACGGTTGATAAAATGAGTGCCACCTGCGATTCGTCTTTGTATTCTAGGAAAGCCTGAAGTCGTTCTGCCAAGACCGCTTGTTCTCTGAGCATGTGCATTTCGCCTTTGAGTTGTTCAATGGTTTTATGGAGTTGCCCATTCTCTTTTTCGACATCAATAAGATTAAAATACCCATTCCAGATACCGCTGACTCCAGTGGTGACGGCATGTGTTCCTTCCTGAAGAGCATAGACCGCATTGCCAATGGTCGCGCCAAGCCAGGCGACCGGTTTTCTTTGAAAATCGGGTAAAAGCAGTGCGATGACAACACTGAGGAGGAGAAAGAGATAGAGAAAGCGTTTATAAATATTGACCCGACGGACCATCTGCTGCCCTTATATTCAAATCACGTGGCACCGCGTTTTTCCCAAGAGGTTCAGATCTTAAGCCCTGGGTGGGTGAGGTCGGTGACAGGTCATAAGTGCGATTGAGACGCGAGAGAGATCTTACGAAGCAGACTGAGTTGATCCAGGGCCTTTCCCGTTCCAAGGACGACCGTGGTCAAGGGATTATCGACGGTAATAATGGGAAGGTTTGTCTCTTCACGGATTCGGATGTCCAGTCCTCTTAAAAGCGATCCGCCGCCGGCAAGTACAATGCCCCGGTCGATAATGTCTCCGGCCAATTCCGGAGGCGTATTCTCCAGGGCGACCTTAATGGCGTTAATAATCGTCGAGATTGGGTCTGCAAGTGCTTCCCGCATCTCACTGTCATCGATGACCATTGTTTTGGGTATCCCGGATATCAGGTCTCTCCCTTTGATCATAAAAGTTTTCTTTTCATCCAGCGGGTAGGCGGAGCCGATTTCAAACTTGATCATTTCCGCCATATGTTCTCCGATCAGGAGGTTGTATTTTCGTTTGATATAGCTGACAATGGACTCATCCATTTTATCGCCGGCGGTTTTGACCGATTCGGAATAGACAATTCCGGCCAGGGAGATGACGGCGATATCGGTTGTCCCTCCTCCGATATCCACAACCATGTTGCCGGAAGGTTCCGCAATGGGGAGTCCCGCCCCGATGGCGGCAGCAATGGGCTGTTCAATCAGGTAGATTTCTCTGGCACCCGCCAACTCGGCTGAGTCACGGACTGCTCTCTGTTCAACCTGTGTAATCTTGGAAGGGACACCGATAATAACGCGAGGGCGAACAAAGGTGCTGCGATTATGGGCTCTTTTTATGAAATGGCTCAACATTTTTTCGGCAATCTCAAAATCGGCGATGACCCCATCCTTCATCGGGCGAATTGCAACGATATTCCCGGGGGTTCGCCCCAGCATTCTTTTTGCTTCAGTCCCGATCGCGACCACCTTCCCGGATTTTCGTTCGATGGCCACAACGGAGGGTTCATTAATTGCGATCCCTTTCCCGCGAAGATAAACCAGGGTATTGGCTGTTCCCAGATCAATCGCCAGGTCGGTTGAGAACCATCCCAAAATGCTGTCTGTCAGACCCATTCCCTCTCCATATAGTTGTCGTAACGATTCAGCATGCCATTACCTTTCCAGTGGCTCAGGAACCATCTGGTCTAATACCTGCGTCTTTGCCAATTCATCCCCAATACGATGTCCTTTTGTGTTCCCAATGATGAGTAAGGATTCGAAGCCGACTATAAATAATACCAGAAGCCAGCCGATGAGGGGGATATGGAAAAAAAAGAAGCCGACTCCCAAAGGAAAATTACGAATAATTGATTCTTTGAATGACGCGCCTCGGAGCGGATTGGGTAGAACCACCTGAAGGCCAATCACCTGTTTCCCGATACTCCTTCCACTTGCGAACCCGTCCGCAATCAATAGATAGACCAGAGAGGCCAGAAAACTCATTTGAAGCGGGATCTGGAATATTGCTGCGACAACGAGAAAGTCAATAAATTTTGCGATGAAGCGATTTAAGATATTTGCTTTCGGGTGACCCCACGAGGACCCGGTTTCCTCATCCTGCTTTGACAACACGGAAGCCTTTCTCAACATAAAACGGACTACATTATGTCAAAAAAAACAATTGGTTTCAATCAAAATGTCAAATTCCTGGAATATTGAAATCTTGCCCAGTTTGAACAACCCCGCCCATAAGGGCGAGGATTCTCCTGGCTGAGAGGAAGTAAAGCTCTAATCTTATTCACTCGCTACGTGTGCTCAAGTCATGGCTTGACATGGAGGTCCTTGTTCGGCTATAAAGCATGAATCATATAATTCCTATCGGAATAGTAGGTTTATGTTTAGTTTCTCGGTAAAGGGTGAATACGCTGTAAGGGCCATACTGGCCCTTTCTCTCCATCCGGGGAAAGACCCCCTTCAGGTAAAATCAATTGCTCAGAAGGAAGAGATATCGTTTCGCTTTCTGGAGCAGGTCATGAGCCTTCTCAAAAAACGGGCACTGGTTGAGAGTGTACGGGGACCTCACGGAGGCTATCGCCTTACAAAATCCCCTGATCAGATCCTGCTTGGAGACGTGCTTCAGGCCGTTGAAGGCTCCCTGACTCCGATGGAGTCCTCAGAGAAACGCCAGAGTAAGCGTTCCGGATTTGAAAGAAAAAGGGTAGAAGAGATTGTCCTTCAGGAGGTCTGGGCAGAGGTCAATGCCTCGTTGAAGGACCATCTTGACTCGATCACCTTTGAAGATCTTTGTGAGAGAAAAAGAGAGCGGGAAGAGAAACAGGTCCTGATGTTTCATATTTAAGGTATAGAAAAGGGCGAAGATGGAACGAAAAATAATTCATACGGATTTTTTGATTATCGGGGGCGGAACGGCGGGATGCATGGCCGCGGTGGAGATGAAGGAACGCTACCCTCAATGCTCGGTGACGATCATGGAGAAGGCCCATATCGACCGGAGCGGATGCCTCGCGGGGGGGATGAACGCGATTAATGCCTACCTGAACAAAGGAGAAACTCCAGAAAGCTTTGTTCGTTATGTCCGGGCCGATTCCTGCGGATTGGTGCGGGAAGACCTCGTCAAATCCATGTCGGAACTTTTTGAATACGGTGTCAAGAAAGTGGAGAAATGGGGGCTTCCGATCTTATGCGATGATGACGGAAATTATATCCCGCGCGGCCGTTGGAATATAAAAATAAACGGGGAATCACTCAAGCCGATTCTCGCAAAGGCGGCGCGATCCGCCGGGGCCAAGGTCTACAACTGGGTGACCGTCACGAATCTTTTGACGAAAGAGGCTCGGGTTGTGGGCGCGGTCGGCTTTTCGCTTCGGAATGGTACCTTTTATGTTGTTCAGGCGAAGGCGACACTGATTGCCACCGGAGGCGCCGCAGGGATCTATCGTCCAAATAATACGGGGGATGCCTCCCACAAGACCTGGTATTCCCCCTACAATACGGGGGCCGGGTATGCCATGGGGATCCGGGCCGGGGCAGAAATGACCTCCTATGAAATGCGCTATGTCGCGATTCGGACAAAAGATGCAATTGCGCCGACCGGGACGATTGCGCTCGGGGCTAAGGCACCGCTGGTCAACTCCGATGGAGAGCGCTTTATGGTGACGCGCTATGCCGATCTGGGAGGAGATGGCGCCCCGACCCCGTACCGGGCACATGGTCCGGTTCAGGAGATCAAGGAAGGACGCGGTCCGATCTACCTGGATACCCGGGGCCTCAGTGCGGAGAAAGTCCGGGACCTGAAGTCGGCCTACCTGGATATGTATCCTTCACAGGTCCTTTACTGGCTGGCCAATGATATCGACCCTGCGAGAGAGCCGGTTGAGGTTCAGACAACAGAGCCCTACGTGGTCGGAGGACATTGTCAGGCCGGATACTGGGTGGACAAAGACCGGAGAACCACATTAAAAGGTCTATACGCTGCCGGGGATGTTGCGGGAGGGGCTCCCTTCAAGTTTGTCTCAGGGTGCTGGGCGGAAGGGATCATCGCCGCGCGGGCCATGGGGAGCGACATAGAGAAGATGGCTCCGGCTGAGGTTGAGGCTGAACAGGTTGATGCCGAGGAGGAGCGTGCTTTTAAGCCTCTGAAGGGTCATGCAAAGTTACGGCACGGGATCAGCGCGGTGGACTTTGAGGCAAGGCTTCAAAAGATCATGGAGGAATATGCAGGCGGGGTTTCGACCCATTACGAGATGAATGAAAAGATGTTAACCATCGCCCGAGATCGCCTGGCGAAACTTCCGGGAGAGGTAGGCCAGCTGGTGGCCAGTGACCTCCATCACCTGATGAAGGTACATGAGGTCATCGATCGTATTGATGTGGCCCAGGTTTTGGTCGAACATCTCCTTTTTCGGAAGGAGACCCGGTGGCCGACCTATCAGTCCAGGACCGATTTTCCGAACCGGGACGATGCGCACTGGCTGAAGTTTGTCAATTCGATAAGAGATCCGCTTACGGGCGAAATAGAAATGATTACTCGTCCTTATGAGCAGATTGTGCCGGGAGACCGGTATCAGGCAAAATGATGCGTAATGCTTGGGCAAGAGACCGTTAATTAATATTTTAAGTAACGGTTCAGCATGCCACTACTTTTCTTCAGGGCAAGGCGCGGAGCGCGCAGAACCCGGAGCGTATGGTTTATACGTGAGGATTCGAGCACCACAGCAACGCCGCCATGGAGGGAAAGAGGGGTGTGCTGAACCGTTACATTTAGGAGGAGCAGATGCCTGTTTGGGTTGACCCGGAAAAATGTAACGGCTGTAATGGATCGAGCCAGCCTCCCTGTTTGAGGATGTGTCCCGGTGATTTGATTGTGAAGGACCATGCGGAGAACAAGGCTTACCTGAAATATCCGGAGGATTGCTGGGATTGTCTCCCCTGCGTCAAGGTCTGCCCTGAGGAAGCGATTGAATTTCACCTTTCCTTCCAGTTTGGGTCGAAGGGGGCAAGGCTGATCCCGCATGTTCCCAAAAAAGGGAACCAGATTACCTGGGAAGCCATTGATCTGAAAGGGAATAAAGAGGTTTTCACCATCCGGACAAAAATCATGCAGGTTGCGCTGGATGAAAAGGTGGAAGGGGGAGCCGAGGCCATCGACTTCTCAATATAAATATCGGTAGATATGGCGTCGTTATCTTTATCATACGAAATCACACGAATACTTTCACAGGAGAATAGCATGAGTATTTCAATCCCCCATGGGGGAAAATTAATCAGCCGCTTTGTCGATTCCAACGAAGTGGAGCCCTTGACCCGCAAGGCTGAAGGCCTGGAAAAAATTGTCCTGACCCCGCGAGAGGTCTCTGACCTTGAACTGATTGCAACCGGCGCATTCTCCCCTCTCGAAGGGTTCATGGGGAGCGACGATTACCACCATGTTCTCCAAGAAATGCGTCTGAAAAACGGTCTGCCCTGGAGCCTTCCGATTACACTTTCAGTGACGACAGAGGAAGCGGCCTCTCTCAAAGAAGGCGCGGAGGTCGCACTTTCTCAGGAAACAGGTTCCTCGCTCGCTATTTTAAAGATCGCAGAGATCTTTCCTTTCGATAAGGAAATGGAAGCCTTGGCCGCCTACGGAACCAACGACCTGTCTCACCCGGGCGTGGCCTACACGCATTCCCTGGGTGATCTTCTCCTTGGGGGCAGGATTACCATGCTGCGGCGTCCGTCGGGTCAGCCTTTTCAGGAGCACCGGCTTGAGCCGGTTCAAACCAGGAAGCTTTTTGAAGAGAGAGGTTGGAAAAGGATTGTGGCATTTCAGACACGCAACCCGGTCCATCGCGCGCATGAATATATCCAGAAGTGTGCCCTGGAGATTACCGACGGGCTTCTTCTCCATCCAATCGTGGGTGAGACGAAAGAGGGGGATATCCCGGCTGATGTCCGGATGGATTGCTACAAGGTCCTGCTCGAAAACTACTACCCGAAAGACCGAACGGTCCTCAGCGTTTTTCCTGCCGCGATGCGCTACGCCGGCCCGAGGGAGGCGATCTTTCACGCCATCTGCCGGAAAAATTACGGGGTGACTCACTTTATTGTCGGTCGGGACCATGCCGGGGTTGGCAACTTTTACGGAACCTACGAAGCACAACAAATCTTTAAAGAATATGATGAGGGAGAACTCGGTATCCGAACCCTCTTTTTCGAGCATACTTTTTTCTGCAAGCCCTGTCTCGGGATGATCTCGGCGAAAACCTGTCCGCATGATCCGAGTGAGCGCATCACCCTTTCCGGGACAAAGGTGAGGGAAATGCTTAAGGACGGGATTCGGCCTCCGCTGGAGTTTACCCGGCCCGAGGTGGCCGACATCTTGATCAAGGCCATGTGTAGATAGGTTTTTTGTAACTGTTTGTATCTACTTGAGCTTTTTCAGGTCTGTCTCCTGGAGTTTCCTTGTCATCTCCATGCGCAATTCTGCTCCCCACTGACGACCCGCGTTCATGGTTTCACGCGTAATCTGGGGCAGTTTGTCCAATAGCCTTTCCCCTGCAGGGCTTTTGTAAAAATCAATGATCGCCTGCATCTCTTCGACACTCAGGTGTTTCACGTAAATGGGGATGATCAGAAGGACAAGGTCGTCAGGATTTGTTCCCGCCTTAAAGTTTTCCCAGAATTGATCCGGAATGTCGGGCATTCTCTTTTGCTGCAATCCGACCATCTGTTCAATCACCCGTGAACCGAATTGGTCCGCTCCAGAGCTCTCAATCAACTGACGGGCCACCGCTTCGGCCTTTCCTCCTCCTTCATCGGCCTTAGCCGGTCCGTGACTGATGAACAATAAAGCGAGTGCCATCAAAAGAAGAGACCCTGTTTTTCTCATTCGATACTCCTTGATTCAAGTGTTGCTTCCCTTACCAGTTTACTTCGACTTGTCTTGACTGGCCCGCTTTATCAGTGCAGTATATGAACTTGTTTTTACATCCGAAGAGATGTAAATCCCGTGTGATGCGTACATCTTCTTTACAATAGATCGCGATATCTGCAAAACGGCCTTCCTGATACCAGCGAACGGCCTGGAGCCCTTCGGCCATTTTTCCCGATCCCAGGGTCGCTTGTGCCAGGTTTTCAAGTTTGGGGCGAAAGCCCAATATTAAATGGAGGTCGGCCATGAGGTCCAGCGTGGGAAGTAAGGATAAATCGCGATCGGTATAGGCCGACATGACCGTATAATCAAATCCAAGAAGATTATACCCGATGACGCAATCGGCACTGGAAAGTTCAGAGAGGAGTGCCGGCATGTCTTCCTCTTCAAATCCCCTGAAGCAGGCCTCCTTTGTGGAGTAGGTCACTGCAAAAGAAACACGCATCAGATGCTTGTTCCCCCATCCGCCCACATCCGCAGCACTCTTCTGCGTTTCCAGATCAAAATAAACACTGTTCATGGTCATCTCAGCCTATTCAGGTCCTTACTCCCAGATCGACACTCTAGGAAATAAGACTTCATCCTGTCAAGTGAAATGGGGGGCAGGGTCAAGTCGAGTACGACCAGTCGAATCCGCCCTCGTTCCTTACTAAAGATTTCCAGTGCCTGATCCCCATCCTCAGCAAGTAGTGCCGTATATCTGCGTCTCCAGGATTACTTTGCTCAATTCACGAATGGGTTCATCGTCATCGACAATCATGATTGTTTCAGTCTCGGTGGCGGGCGGTTTACCGGACTCACTTGTGACCTTTGTGACAACAGGATCTTTTGTCCGAGGGAGATAGATCAAAGAAGTCGTTCCTTTGTCTTGGGCGGTCTCCAGCCCGATCCACCCTCCATGTTTTTTTATGGTCCCGTAAGCGGAGGTCAGGCCGAGACCAGTTCCACGGCCGATCTCCTTGGTCGTGGAAAAAGGCTCAATTCCCGTTTTGATTGCTAATGTCCCATTGTGTATCATGGCGATGGAGGCACGAGCGACTCCAAGAGGATCGGCAACGGGATAGGAAAACTAATCGATGTCAGCCGCAGCGGAATGAGGATAGAAACAACGAGAGAAATAGCCGTTAAAGAGGAGTTCCGGGTGTACATCCCGATGGAAAGACTCCCTAGCGCCTTTAGGCACATCTGATCCCTGTGTGGCCTTACCCGACGAGCCCCAAAATGTCATCTTCCCGCACGATCAACAGTTCCTCCCCGTCGTCCTCAACTTTGTTTCCGGCGTATTTATCGTAGTAGACACGATCACCGGGTTTCACCACGGTCGGCTCAAATTTCTTCTCAATGACTTTTCCTTTTTTGTCCTTCTCTTCTTTTATGCGTCCCGGTCCGATGGACAGCACTTCTCCGATTTGTGGTTTATCCTTGGCGGCATCGGGGATAAAGATTCCTCCGCCCGATTGTTCCTTTTCCTGATCGGGGCGGATTACCGCCCAGTTGTTCAATGCTCGAATCTTCATGGTCTCCTCCATTTTAAATTTTTGGTGCCCCCGGGGTGATTCGAACACCCGACACACGATTTAGGAAAGCACCCCACCCTCCCTACTCCAGCCTACTCCAACCAACTAAAACCAACTCCAGCAAAGAGTTACGAAAAAGGCCTAAATTGGCTGGAGTAGGCTAGAATAGGCCTGAGGGTGTTTGAGTTGAGCACAAAATGAGCACAAAATCAAATTGTAAGAGTTCTTTGTGGACGGATTCGATTGAATGCTTGGTTATGGGTTTTTTGGGGGGAATTAAAGGTCTGTCCTCCTAATTCGCGTAGTTTACTCTGGAGAACTCTATTTTTAAATGCCCCAATTATATGGGAGGGTTACAATATAATCTGCATTGACAACCGTACATGAACAGTGCACACTATTATAAATGATAAAGAGCATTAAACATCGAGGTTTGAAGCGGTGGTTTTACAAGGAGGACCCATCCGGTCTGACCCCGCACCTTGTCCCGGTTATTGATGATATTTTGGCCCGCTTAAATGTGGCCGGAGATATAAAAGCAATGAACCTTCCTGGATGGAACCTGCACCCGTTAAAGGGAGACCTCAAAGGGTTTTGGAGCGTAAAGGTAACAGGGAACTGGAGAATTGTGTTTCGTTTTGAAGGTGGTAGCGCTTTGGATGTCAATATGATTGATTACCATTAAAAAGGAGAACACTATGGGACTGCATAATCCTCCTCATCCGGGTCGTTCGATCAGACGGGATTGTCTTGAGGCTCTTGGCCTCACGGTCACCGATGGGGCAAAAGCATTAGGAATTACTCGGCATATGCTGTCGAGGATCATTAATGGCCAGGCGGGTATTTCCCCGGAAATGGCTGTGAGACTAGAGAAAGCTTTTGGCGGGACCGCCCAAAGCTGGTTAGCTCTTCAGCAGGCATATGACCTTGCGCAGGTGGAACGGGGTAAGATCAAAGTCACTCCTGCAGGGAAGTCTATGGTTGAGGTGTGAGTGTAGGTGACTAAATCTTATAAGAGGTATTATGCGCAACACTAGACCTTCGCCCAACAATTTTATTCCTTGGTTGCATAGGCAATACCGTTTCAGACACTTTTATATCGCTCGACAATATTTGCGACAGAACCGAATTGTTCATTCTTTTGAAATGTCCCGCCCTTTCCCGACTATAATCGTCACAAGCAATTGAAATAATTAGGAAATTAGCTTTGAGGGGGTGCACGCTCTGCGGTGAAGTACATCGGATAGCCATGCGGAAAAACCGCATGCACAGTTTGATGAGGGAAGCCTGAGGAAACGGATCAGGGCAGGGCCGCTCCAGCACTGGTTACGGCACCTCTGAACCGTTTGATGTCCCGCCGGACCTGGCCGATTACGGCGTGGGCCCGTCCCTTCGCCAATTGGTTCTTCGCATCCGTGATCAGGAATTGACTGGTTCTGTCGCAAAAAACAAATAACCGGTATTTTATGTCGTGCAGAGGCATCCTAAGCCATTGATATAACTGCGTATGCTTTATCAGTATTAGGTCTTAAATCGACATTTGCGACAGAACCGGATTACCAGATCACCCGGGAGACACTTGAAAAAAAGTTTTAAAGTCATCTCGACGGAAGGAGATGGCGGAAGTTGCGGTTAGAGTAGGCAAGGGATCGATTCGAGTAGTCTGCAAAGCCTTGGGGATTAGTGAAGCCTGTTCCCGCTATCAGACAAAAAATGATGGGGAGAATGGGTTTATCGCAGACTGGCTATTGCGGTTGATCACCACCCACCGGACCCGGGGACTTGGGCTGGGTTTTCTCTGCCTGCGTAATGTGAAAGGGTATGGATACAACCACAAGCGCGTATACCGTATTTACGGAGAGTTAGAGTTGATCCTCAGGATAAACCAGAAGCCCTGGCGGTTCCTCGTCAGATGAACGAAACCTGGTCAATGGATTTTATGCATGATCGACTTAATGATGGGCGAAGTTTTAGGATATTCAACGTAATTGATGACTATAATCGGGTGGCGGGAAAAACCCAGAACGGTCCGTCATGAATGGCTGAATCAGCTACGACTTTCCATGATGATTGTATTCACGATGTGACATAATTCTGAGGCTTTATAGGGTTTTGTCACCACGCCGCTGAACCCATATTTCCGATAATGAGCCACGATGGGTGTATTGGTATACCCACTAGACACAATGGCTTTGACAGCCGGATCAATTTTAAGCAGCTTCTGAAGGGTTTCTTCGGTTCTGTCGCAAAAAACAAATAATCGGTATTTTATGTCGTGCAGAGGCATCCTAAGTAATTGACATAACTTCGTATGCTTTATCGGTATTAGGTCGTAAATCGAACTTTGCGACAGAACCGAAATTAAAGATCTGTCCTCCTTCTTCGCGTAGTTTACGCTGGAGGACTCTATTTCAAGGACCCCTAGATATAAGGGAGCTTTACAATACCAGTGAGCAGGAAAAACGTTGGCCAATGAACTTCAGTCAGTGACATTCAGCCAATACTGGATTTTGTTGCGATCAGGCCAGAGACCAATCCCGATTAATATTCACCCAGGCGTGTCCGCGAGGATACGTTTCTTGTGTAGGCGATTTTTAGTAAAAGAAGGGGATATGGGTTATCTCAATGTTTTTTTTCTTTTTGGTAAATGATAGAAGGATCATCGGCTTCATCTAATTCAGAGATGCCTTTCTTAAACCCTCGAATGGCCTTTCCAAGCCCTGTCCCAATCTCTGGTAATTTGCCTGCTCCAAAGAAGACAAGAACGATCATAAAGATAATTAAAAGCTCCGGAAACCCAAGTCCAAACATACGATCCCTCCCGATCAGAACGATATTGCGTATTATTAAAGATCAAACAAAAGCACGCTGTTTAATCTCAGCCAATAAGTTATAAGGGGAATAACCAGCAATGTCAAATTATTCTCATAATCCGGAACGGCCCAAAAATATGTTGTCCATGTGGCTCTCATATTAGAAGGTATGGTGATGACGCCCGCAACCCATAGCGTGGTCTTTTTATGAGGTCATCTGATCTTGCACCATAATTGCTATCACATATTTAGAAAGGAGAAAAAAACTTGACAATTATTACAGAGCATCGTATATAAGGCTCACAAAAGGTGACTTAATGAATTTGGGGTCTTTTGAGTTCAGACGGTAACCAATCGGCGGTGATTACAATGGAGTAGTTGCCCGTGACCGGCGATGATGCCACGTCTTTTCTTTAATGAGAAATGTGGCATTTTTTTGTTCTATATAGATCATGATAGAAATTGCAGCAGGTTACGTCGGTGTAATCGAAGCTGTATGGCAAAGATGCCATGTCTCACCCTATGGGGAGGATATGGCATTTTTTTGGCGTACCTGATCTATGAACCTTACAAAAACATTCGAGGAGGAAGTAAGCAGACACAGAATCAGACTGTTGCTGGCATGTATCGTTTAAAATCACGAAAAATTTAACTCAGGCAGGAGGAAGAACATAATGGAGATCGGAAAGAAGGTTTTGATGTTGGTAAGCGTTATCATCATTGGTTTCGCAATGAGCACAACCTCTATTTATGCAGGCGACGTATCGGTTAGCGGATTTGCCGACCTAGTCTATACGATTACGGATGAGAAAATCCCAGTCGACCCAAACAATGAAAGAGCATTCACGATCGATGGAGAGGTCGATTTTATGGCAGATCGCGGTCCCGTTTCGGTACGCTTGGACCTCGATATTAATAAGGGCGCACCCACAGCCGAGACCCCTCTAACAGTAGAACAGGTCTTCTTTAGCTTGCCCGTTGGGATGGTTACGGTCACAGGTGGAAAGTTCAATACCTTGATCGGATTTGAAGGTCCCGACGCGCCCGGCCTCCTTCAGACCAGCTATGGGCAATTGGGTGGACCTTTGGGTACTGCAGGCGCCTTGGGCTTGACGGGCGTCATGGTCACAGGGAAAATGGGGATGGCTGAAGTCGATGTATTCGTAAAACAGACCAAGGGCGATTTCGGCGCACAAGTTCGCTTGGCTCCGTTTGAAGGGGTGGGTCTATCCGTCGGATATGTTCAGACAGCCGACGTTGTCGGGGTTGATGCACTCGATATCCTGGATGTCATTGCAACTTGGAAAGGCGACACGGCGGTCGGAGCCCTTCTTGTGGCTGGGGAATATGTGGATGATGACGAATTGAGCGGCTGGGGAATATGGGTCAACACGACCCAGGGGCCTTACGGGCTGACCTTGCGGTATGATTCCCTCGACTGTGATCTCGCGGGGCCAAACTGTTTAGTGGTTCCCGTGACCTCGACCACGATGACGGTTGCTGGATCCTATGCCGTGAATGACAATCTCAGTACCATACTAGAATGGTATACATTGGACCCTAATGACAGTGTGGCTGGCGATGATACGGATTTGGTCACCTTGGAGGCCATCGTCACATTCTAAAAGAGGAGCAGACTGAACAAGATGCATGGCCTTCTGGATGTCACATTTGAGCGAAAGGGAGAGAAGACCGTCGCACGGGTGATGCGTCAGCGGGCACCCCTCAAGGTGCTCAGACCCTTCTATCCTGAAGGGGCCTCTCCCGCCCATCTCTATATTCTCAATGTAGCGGGAGGAGTCCTGGCGGGAGATCAGATGGAGGTGTCCCTCCATCTTGAGAGCGGGGCGGAGGGTTTAGTGGCCGTGCCTTCAGCGACGAAGGTTTATTCTATGCCCTCCGGGGAGGGAAGACAGAAAGTCTGTTTCAGGATCGGGGCTGGGGCGGTTCTCGAGTATCTTCCGGAACCGCTTCTTCCTTTTTCGGAATCGGCATTCCTCCAGGAGACAAATATCTTTCTCGAAGAGGGGGCCACACTCTTTTGGTCCGACATTCTGGGACCCGGGAGATCAGGAAGCGGCGAATCATTCGGGTATCGTCTTTACGATAACCGAGTGAAAATAAAGGACAATGAAGGCTTGATCTCGCAAGAGTCTTTTTGTCTGATGCCTAGGGACAGACCTCTTAATGTAGGGGGGGTGATGGGGGAGTACAGCCATTTGGGATCAATCTATATTTTTTGCAAGGATGAATTGCTTGAAGGTCTTCTGAACAGAATTCGATCTCTTGAAGAAGACCTGTCTTGGGGTGTCAGTTTATTAACGCGTCGTGGACTTGTTGTGCGGGCTCTTGCCCACGATACGCCCGTTCTCCAGGATTTTTTCGTAAAGATTTGGAGCCTGTTCCGAAGAAGGGTTCTGGGACGTTCACTCCCGCCAGTCCGTAAGTATTGACGGAAGAGTGTTAATGCTCAGGTCAAACACAATGGTGACATAAAAAACAGGAGACGCAAATGTCAGAAAAAAAGGACAAAGATATAATCCAGGGGATAGGAGAAATAATCAATAAGAAGGTTGATCGGCGGAAGTTTCTAAAGCAGTCCGCAATGGCTGCAGCAGGACTCGCCGCAACGGGCTTGTTTGGAGGGCTTAGTTTTCCTCACCTTGTTCGGGCTGCGAAGGGATCCGGGCCGATCAAGATTGGTATCCTTCATTCTCTGAGTGGAACGATGGCGATCAGTGAGGTTTCATTGCGGGATGTGGTTTTGATGGCCGTGGAGGAAATCAATGCCAAAGGCGGGGTGATGGGGCGAAAACTCGAGCCCGTGGTTGTCGATCCGGCCTCCGACTGGGATCTCTTTGCTGAAAAAGCGAAGGGACTTCTTTTGCAGGATAAGGTTTCCGTCGTATTTGGTTGTTGGACCTCCGTGAGCCGGAAGTCAGTTCTTCCGGTCTTTGAAAAGAACAACGGGCTCCTCTTTTACCCGGTTCAGTATGAAGGGGAAGAGTGTTCGCGAAATGTATTCTACACGGGTGCCGCAGTGAACCAGCAGGCCATTCCGGCGGTGGAGTACCTCATGAGCCGGGATGGAGGCGGATACAAGAAGTTCTACCTCCTGGGGACCGACTATGTCTATCCCCGAACGACCAATAAGATCCTTCGTGCGATGCTGTTGGCGAAAAAGGTCCCTGCGGCCAATATCAAGGAGGAGTACACGCCTTTCCATCACCAGGACTACCAAACCATCGTTCAGAAGATCAAGGCGTTTTCAAGAGGGGGCGGTGCCTGCGTGATCAGTACCATTAACGGAGACAGCAATGTCCCCTTTTACAAGGAGTTCGCAAATAAGGGGCTCACATCGGGTGATGTTCCGATTATGGCCTTTAGCGTGGCCGAAGATGAACTTCGGGGAATGGATACAAGTTCTCTGGTGGGTCACTTGGCCGCCTGGAATTACTATCAATCGGTCAAGACACCTCAAAACAAAAAGTTCGTCGCTGCCTTTAAGTCCTATTGTAAGAGAAAAGGCCTCCCGGGTGGGAGCAGTCGGGTCACCGATGATCCGATTGAGGCTGCATATTTTGGCGTCTACCTCTGGAAGCAGGCCGTGGAAAAAGCGCAGACCACTGAAGTCAATGCCGTTCGCAAGGCCGCCTATGGTCAGAAATTCCTGGCCCCTGGCGGCATGGTGAAGTTGGATGAGCGAAACCATCACACCCACAAGCCGGTATTGATTGGAGAGATCCGAAAAGACGGTCAGTTCCGGGTGATCTGGAAAACAAAAGGGCTGGTTAAACCGGAACCCTGGAGTGAATATACCAATCCGGATAAAGGTTGTGATTGGGTTGACCATGAAGGGACCTTTAAAAAAGTATAATCATGTGACTGGAAGTTCTGAAAAAACAGGCGCTTTGGTCAAGTCCGTAATAAGATGGGTCAGCATGTCCCCCCGATTCATGCTGATCTTCCTTCTGCCAGTTTTTATTCAGGCGGGCAGAGGAGGTGTTTCCCCTTCGGCTTTTGCAAGCGAAGCCGGGGTGGGAACACCCGTTACGGTGTCTTCCTTGATATTCGATCTGGGAAACCCGGATGATATACTGCGGGAAGAAGCCCTTTTTGCCTTGGGAAGATCGGGTGACCCGAATGTGCTTCCTGTACTGGAGGCCTTGCGGGCGGGGAACCTATACACTTGGATTGATCCCGGGGGTGAACGCCGCACGGTCATCACACGAGACCTGGTGGATCAGGATGGACAACAACTTTATCTCTTGATTGACCCCTACCGCTTCAATTCCATTCTTGATGAACAAGGCCGCGCGATTCATGTGGCGGAAGAAGCCTTGGAAGAGATTTATCTGGGTCGGCGGTTGCGGATCCAAATAAATCCTTTGCTGGATCGACTTCGGCTTTTTAGCCCTGATGCGCCGATCCGGGAATCTGCTGCGATCCGCTTGGGTCTTTCTGGTGATCCGGAAATACTGGGTCTGCTGGACCAGGTCTTAGAAAAGGAGAGTGACCGCTGGGTCCAGTTTGCATTAAACGAAGCAAGAGGGCTGGTTTTACTCCAGGACGATAATGCGTCTGTCCGTAAACAGGCGGCTGTGCGCCTTGGGGAAATACACGCTGTGAATGCTGTTCCTGCAATGAAGGAGCGTATCCTAGGATATGACGAGGGGGAATCTGAAGAAAAAGAGTTCGCGGTAGTGAAGGCCATCAAAGAATCGATCCAGAAGATTACAAAGTGGGACCGTTTTGCCAGACTTATGGAGACGATTTTTAGCGGCGTAAGTTTGAGTTCCATCCTCCTGCTTGTCGCGCTTGGATTGGCGATTAATTTTGGTTTGATGGGTGTGATCAATATGGCGCATGGCGAACTGATGATGCTGGGGGCCTATACCACGTATGTGATTCAGGAATTATTTACCGCTTATCTTCCCGTAGAGACCCAGGACTTCTATTTTCTGATGGCGATTCCGCTCGCCTTTATTGTCTCGGCCCTTTTTGGCCTGGTCTTGGAGAAGTCGATTATTCGTCACCTTTATGGTCGTCCCTTGGAAACCCTCCTTGCGACGTGGGGGATCAGCCTGATCCTGCAGCAGGGGGTCCGCCAAATTTTCGGGGCGGCCAATGTCGATGTGGCGAGCCCCAGCTGGCTGAGCGGAGGCCTTCGGTTGGCGGTCGGCATTCAATTTCCCTACAATCGCCTTTTTATTATTTTTTTAAGTCTTGTCTCCGTGATCGGGATATACGGCCTGGTCTTGCGTTCGTCCGTCGGGCTTAAGATTCGGGCGGTCACACAAAATCGCCGTATGAGTGCATGCATGGGGATTTCGACAGAAAAGGTGGATGCGTGGACATTTGCCCTCGGTGCCGGGTTGGCCGGGATGGCTGGTTCTGCCTTGACGCTGATCGGGAACGTCGGACCCGATCTCGGTCAGAATTATATCGTCGATTCATTTTTGATTGTGGTTGCCGGAGGAGTGGGTAAACTGGTCGGTACCGTCGGTGCTGCATTTGGCATCGGAGGTCTTAATAAATTACTTGAACCCGGATTCGGGGCAATCTATGCCAAGGTGATTATCCTTATAATCGTCATCCTTTTCCTCCAGGTCAGACCCTCAGGTCTCTTCCCGGCAAAAGGTCGTAGTGTTGATCTTTAGCGGGAAATTGCTTTAAGATAGGCGCCATGTCGAATCGATTTTCCGGTCGAACATTTCAATGGGCTTTCATCCTCTGCATGCTTTGGGGCGGACTCTTGCTCTTGAACATCCTTCCCAACAAAGAGTCATTCTTTTATCTCTCGTTTTTTAAGCTCAACATTTTTGGAAAGTATATGGCCTACGCCATCTTGGCCTTGGGGATTGATCTCCTGTGGGGATACACAGGAATCTTGAGCCTCGGGCATGGCGTTTTTTTTGGCCTGGGTGCGTATTGCATGGGCATGCATCTGATGCTTTCTATTGGTGCAGATGGGGTCTATCAGAGTAGTCTCCCTGATTTTATGGTCTGGAACCAGGTTGAGTCCCTTCCCTTTTTTTGGCAGCCTTTCTCCAGTTTTTGGTTCTCAATGATTGCGGTCGTGATGGTTCCTGCCTTTTTTGCGCTTATATTCGGTTTTTTGACCTTTCGGAGCCGGATTCGTGGTGTCTATTTTGCCATTATCACGCAAGCCCTTGCGATGACCGTATGGCTGTTGTTCAACCAGAACTCCTTGAATCTCGGGGGAACCAATGGCTTAACCGACTTTAAAACGATTCTGGGGCACCCTCTCAGCGAGACGACAACGCAGCGGGCACTCTTTGCGGCCACGGGGATTGCCCTGGTTTTTGCCTTTCTTCTTTGCCGATGGATCACCCGATCCCGTTTGGGAAAGGTGCTCGTGGCCATTCGGGAAAACGAAGGGCGAATCCGATTTTCCGGGTATTCCCCCTCACGATACAAGTTATTTGTCTTTGTCATCTCTGCAGGGTTAGCAGGATTGGCAGGGGCTCTTTATGTTCCGCAGGTTGGGATTATTACGCCTGGACAAATTGGAGTGCTTCCCTCTATTGAGATGGTGATCTGGGTCGCGGTGGGGGGGCGCGGGACCCTCATCGGCGCAATTCTGGGTGCGGTTGGGGTCAATTGGTTTCGTAGCTTCCTGACCGGGAGTTATCCCGATTTGTGGCTCTATTTTTTGGGATCTCTGTTTGTCGGCGTCGTCTTATTCTTCCCAGGCGGAATGTGGGAAGTTGTTGGTAAAGTGAGGAAATACGCTTCAGGCCGTTTTAAAAGACGGCGTATTATTACACCACAGACAGACTAGGTAAGATCTTAATGGACGTAAACATAACAACCGGATGAATGAAACAATATTATATGTCGAGGGAGTCACAGTCAGTTTTGAGGGATTTAAAGCCCTTCGAAATCTGAGTTTTATGATGGAGGAAGGGGAGCTTCGTGTTGTGATCGGGCCGAACGGCGCAGGCAAAACGACGCTACTCGATGTGATCTGTGGGAAGGTGAGACCCACGTCTGGACGGGTCATTTTTGAGCAAGATACCGACCTCCTCCCCCTGCGGGAGGAAGACATTGCCAACCTGGGTATCGGTCGAAAGTTTCAGGCTCCCTCCGTGTATACGAGCCTCAGTGTTATTGAAAACATCGAACTTTCCTTGAATCGCAAAAAGGGGGTCTTCAACTCCCTCTTCGGCAGAATCACACCCTCCCAACGGGGAAAGATCTCTGCGACCCTGGAAACAGTTGGCCTTTTTAGAAAGAAAGATGTCATTGCAGGATCTCTTTCTCACGGGGAAAAGCAGTGGCTTGAGATCGGAATGGTTATCATTCAGGAACCCAGAGTCATGTTGGTGGATGAACCTGTGGCGGGGATGACCGACCATGAAACGGAGAAAACGGGGGTTCTGCTGGAAAACATTGCAAAGGAACGGTCTGTATTGGTCATTGAACATGACATGGCTTTTGTCAGGCAGATTGCAAGAAAAGTAACCGTCCTCCATGAAGGGAGCGTTTTGTTCGAAGGAACCGTGGACGAGGTTCAGAATCATCCCAAGGTGAGAGAGGTATACCTGGGTAGAGGATAATCAAGCCATGTTGAAAATAGACCACCTCCATGTTGTTTATGGAGAGAGCCTCATCCTTCGGGATGTGAACCTTGAGGTTGCAAAGGGCCGGGTTGTTTGCCTGATAGGCCGCAATGGTGTCGGGAAGACAACCTTGTTGAAAAGCATCATGGGGCTTCTTATTCCAAAATCAGGGGAGGTCCTTTATAACGGGGAAGATATTACCGACCGGAGGCCGGATGAGCGGTCCCTGCAGGGGATCGGCTATGTGCCTCAGGGGCGGGAGATTTTTCCGCAACTCACGGTAAGAGAGAATCTGGTTTTGGGACTGGCTGCAAGGGGAGAGAAGAGCCGATCTGTTCCGGAAGAAGTCTATGAGCTGTTCCCTGCACTGAAGGATCTTCTCGGTCGTCGCGGCGGAGACCTGAGCGGGGGGCAACAACAACAGTTGGCCATCGGGCGTGTGCTTGTTTTGCGCCCTCAATTACTCCTTTTGGATGAACCCACCGAAGGGATTCAGCCGTCTATTATCGATGAGATCGAAGACGCAATACACAGAATCAAAAAGTCCGGGGTTTCGATTCTTCTTGTTGAGCAGTATCTGCAATTTGCATGGCGTCTTGCAGATGAATACTATGTTATGGAAAAAGGGACGATCATTTCAAAGGGGTCGACGGAATCTTTAAGCGAGGAGGATGTGAAACATCATCTGACCGTTTGAGGAGTCCACGGCGTAAATCCAATTTAATAAGCAACAAGATGAGGATGGTCCCACAATTTGAGGAGAGGAATGAATGCACTTAACACCGCGTGAACAGGACAAGTTGTTGGTTTATCTGGCAGGACAACTCGCGCGTGACCGAAAGGGACGGGGTCTTAAGCTGAATCACCCGGAGGCGCTTGCATTGATTACCGCAGAGGTGTTGGAGAAAATACGGGAAGGGATGCCCGTTTCAGAACTGATGACCTATGGTGCGGGGATTTTAAGCCGCGATGATGTCATGGAGGGAATCCCGGAAATGATCCCCGAGGTGCAGGTTGAAGGGACCTTTCCTGATGGCACAAAATTAGTCACGATCCATGAACCGATTCGCTAGGAGGAGACATTGATACCAGGTGAATACATTCTCGCAGAGGGAGATATTGAGGCGAATACCGGACGGGAGACGGCTGAAATCACCGTGACGAATACCGGGGACCGCCCTATCCAGGTCGGGTCTCACTTTCATTTTTTTGAAGCCAACCGTGCCCTTGCTTTTGACCGGAAAAAATCCTTTGGGATGCGCTTGAATATCCCTTCAGGGACCGCCGTCCGCTTCGAGCCCGGGGAGAAAAAACGGGTTATTCTGGTACGGCTCGGTGGACACCGAAAGGTATTCGGTTTAAATGGCCTCACCGATGGAGATACCGATGAGGCCTCAAGGGGGGCCGCTTTAACCCGAGCACGTGAAAAAAAGTTTGAAATGGAGGGGAAATGACTTTAAAAATTACCCGCAAAGCCTATGCTGAAATGTTCGGCCCTACCCTTGGAGACCGTGTCCGGCTGGCCGACACCGATCTTTGGATTGAGGTGGAAAAGGATTACACACATTACGGGGACGAATGTAAGTTTGGTGGAGGGAAAGTCTTACGTGATGGGATGGGGCAAGCGGCGAAAGGGATACACTCGGACGGGATTCTCGACCTTGTCATTACGAATGCCCTGGTCCTTGATCATAGCGGTGTTTTTAAAGCCGATATTGGTATCCGGGAAGGGAGAATCACCGGAATTGGAAAAGCAGGCAACCCCGACATCATGGAGGGCGTGACCGAGGGGATGGTGGTTGGCGCGGGCACAGAAGCCATCGCAGGAGAAGGGATGATTCTTACGGCAGGGGGGATTGATAATCATATCCATTTTATATCGCCTCAACAAATTGAAGAAGCGATCACTTCTGGAATCACGACGATGATCGGTGGAGGCACAGGTCCGGCCACCGGGACCAAGGCAACCACCTGTACCCCCGGGCTTTGGAACATCCGACAGATGCTTCAGGCCGCCGACGGATTTCCGATTAACCTCGGATTTCTGGCAAAAGGGAACAGTTCCAGTGATGCCGCGCTTGAAGAGCAGATCGTCGCGGGAGCGCTAGGACTCAAACTCCATGAAGATTGGGGGAGTACACCTGCGACGATTGATACGGCCCTGACCGTGGCAGACCGCTTCGATGTACAGGTGGCCATTCACACGGACACCCTCAATGAAGCAGGCTTTGTCGAAACCACGACGGAGGCCTTTAAAGGGCGTACGATTCATACCTACCACACAGAAGGCGCGGGAGGAGGACATGCCCCTGATATTATTCGGCTCTGTGGCGAGCCGAATGTCTTGCCCGGTTCGACAAATCCGACACGGCCCTTTACCGTCAACACCATTGACGAACATCTGGACATGCTGATGGTATGTCACCATCTGAACCCCTCGCTTCCGGAAGATGTCGCCTTTGCAGATTCCCGTATCCGGCCAGAGACGATTGCGGCCGAAGATATCCTGCACGATCTTGGCGCATTCTCGATAATGGCATCCGATTCGCAGGCGATGGGGCGGGTGGGCGAGGTCATTCTGCGAACCTGGCAGACGGCCGACAAAATGAAGCGCCAGCGTGGACGTCTCTCAGAAGAAAAGGGAAACAATGACAACCTCAGGGCAAGGCGTTATATTGCGAAATACACCATAAATCCTGCGATAGCACAAGGGATTTCCCATGAAGTGGGTTCGGTTGAGACTGGAAAAATGGCCGACCTGATTCTCTGGCGTCCTGCTTTTTTTGGGGTCAAGCCGGAACTCATCATAAAAGGGGGAATGATTCTTCATGCGGCGATGGGAGACCCGAACGCATCGATCCCAACCCCCCAACCGGTACGGTATCGACCCATGTTTGGTGCGTTTGGCGGTGTCCCTTTTCATAATGCTGTTTCTTTTGTTTCTCTCTCCGGGATGGAAGCAAACATCAAAGAAAAGTTTCACTTAAAGAAAAAACTCGTTGCGGTCCAGAACTGCCGGGATATTGGAAAGAAAGATATGATCTTGAACAATAGTCTGCCCAAGATGGAAGTTAACCCGGAGACCTACGAGGTGAAGGCGGATGGGATTGTGCTCCGTTGTGAACCGGCTGATATGCTTTCAATGGCACAACGGTATTTTCTTTTCTAAAGATGATGACAACCTCTCATCTGAGCAGCAGGGCCCTCCTCTCCCTTTTGCAATGGAGCGACACCCTCTTCCCCAGCGGGGCATTCTCTCACTCTTTCGGTTTGGAGTCGGCGGTACAATCTGGGGAGGTTAAGGACGGTACCGACCTTTTAAGTTGGATCCGGATAAAAATGACCCACCAAATATTTCCCTGCGACCTGATCTTGCTCAGCCAAACCCATCATGCCGCGGAGAGTGGAACACCTGACAAGCCGGAGAAGGTCTTTCAACTCGATGCCATCGGATACGCAATTCGTCTGCCGAAAGAATTGCGGGAAGGAGGAAGTATGATTGCTTCGCGTTTCATTCAGACGGCCGAAGAACTCTATCCGGGGCCTTGGATTCAATCCTGGAGGACGTTCTTGTCAGAGGGAAAAATAAAAGGGGATCCCACTGTTGCTTTTGGCCTTGTGTCAGTAGGTGCAGGTATCCCCGTGCTGCCAACACTTTTGGCGTATCTTTACACCTTCACTTCGGGCCAAGTCTCAGCGGCACTTCGACTGCTCCCCATCGGTCAGATGGAGGGGCAACGCATTATCCATTCGGTACTGGATTGGGCTGAAAAGAGTGGAAAAATTAGCGAGGCAATAAACCATCCCGATAGAGAAGTATCGGCATTCATGCCAGCCGCAGAAATTGGATCGATGCAACACGAAAGATCAGGAATGCGTTTGTTTCAGTCATGAAGGAGAGAAAATTGAAATTTCCTATTCGTTTTGGAGTTGGAGGGCCGGTCGGGTCGGGCAAAACCGCCCTCATTGAAAAACTTTGTTTTGCCTTAAAAGACCGGATTAATCTTGCAGTGGTGACGAATGATATTTTCACGCAAGAAGATGCAGAATTCCTCATCAGATCAGGGGCACTTGAAAAAGAACGAATCATCGGTGTCGAAACAGGGGGTTGCCCCCACACAGCAATCCGTGAAGATGCCTCAGGCAATCTCCATGCGATTGAGCAACTCACAACCCGCTTTCATGGGTTGAAACTCCTCTTTGTGGAAAGTGGCGGTGATAACCTGGCAGCGACCTTCAGTCCTGAGTTGGCTGATCACACGATATACGTGATCGATGTGGCGGCAGGAGACAAAATTCCAAGAAAGGGGGGACCGGGGATCACCCGCTCAGACCTCCTCATTATCAATAAGATCGATTTAGCTCCTTATGTCGGAGCCGATCTTCAGGTCATGGATAGAGATTCATTAAAACAACGGGGAGATCGGCCGGTGATCCTTACAAACCTCAAGATCGGAACAGGGCTGGACAAAGTGGTGGCCTGGATCGATCAGCGCATTAGCTCTCTATGAGGTATAAAATAGGTTCTGTCGAAAAAAACAAATAATCGGTATTTTATGTCGGGAAGAGGCATCCTAAGTAATTGATATAACTGCGTATGCTTTATCGGTATTAGGTCGTAAATCGAACTTTGCGACAGAACCCCACAGAGTCCTTGGTTTGCCATTACAAAGGGGAACGATTAAGAAGAATCCCCCATCGGACATGGGATAAAATCTGTGAAC